>NZ_JAESLN010000007.1:0-78025 GCF_017892645.1 Staphylococcus sp. GDY8P54P
TTTGTCTTCTATATTTAGGAGTGAAGACAATGTGATACTTACAATTCCATTTTGTATGTGCTAAACTATTTGTGTCTGATGACATAAGTTGCATCTCCTCGTGCTGTTTATTTTGGTTGGCTGACCAAATATTATTTTAGCACGTAGAGATGCAATTTTTAATACAACGGTATAACCATACTGCACCATACGCATAGCGTATGGTTTTTTCATCTAACAAAAAAGGCTACTAAAACCAGTACTTCCGGTTATTTAGTAGCCTTTTAAATATATTCATGATTTAAATATTATTTTATAACTTCAACAAAATCTTTATTTGCTGTTAAGTAATTTCCTTCTTGTGTAACTAATCGTGGTGTTGATTTATTTGTATAAGCAATATTAGCGATACTAATCGTGTCTCCAACTTTAAGTGTTTCCAATGGCTCACTTTTGAATATTCTAGAATGATATAACTTACAAACTTTTTTAATTTTAATCTCATTAGGAACATCTGTAATATATTTATGATGGTTGTCCATGTGAATCTGTGCCAAAAAATCTTTATTTGCTGTGATCACACTATCATCTTCAAGAATTAATCTAGGTGTACCATTTGATGTGAACTGAACATCTTTAGGCACTACTTTCATACCTGGATTTAAACTCATGAGCTTCGTTTCAAATTCAATATCACGATATACATTTGTTTTTTTAAGCGTCATCAATGGTTCTGATGCCGTTAGGAAATATTTTCCTTTGTATTTTTCCCTCAACTTATTGACGAACTCTAACTTGAAGCTTTGTCGCTTCATTTTATAAATGTCATTATTACTCGGGTAAGAAGCGTAAACTAAGGCGATATCATTCGTTTCACCAAATTCGACACCGAGGTTAACATCTATCTCTTTCGATTGCTTAAATTGCTCCTGGGGTATATAAATGCTTTTATCTTTATACACATAATCAACATGATACACGTTCATTGCGTTATTAATTTCAATTAATTTCACACCATTGATTTGAACGTTTTCTGGTTTCAATACTTTAATCACTTCATATAATTCACCATTTAGCATTTGTGTACCTTCATACACTGGATAACAACGCACTGGTGTTGGTTCTAAAATAGCACAATTACTGTCAATTTCCATGTAAATTGCATCTTTTTTCATATAATAACGCCAATAACCATAAACAAGTGCTTCTGTAAAATTTAAAAAAGCTTCCTTATCTTCTTGATGATAAAGTGTATACATAGCTATAAATTTTTTGTTACTAATAAATTCCTTCATATCATAACCATATTCATTTAGCATCTGTTCTACATCATCAAAAATAGCATAGAACGTTTGCTTATTATCAGACTTTAAAAACGTCTTTGTATGCAACAACCTTCTAAAGAAGTCTACTTCCACCATTCTAGATAACATCATTTTTTTCAGAGATTCGGATATATTCATTTTACAAATACGTTTGGTTATATCCACATTCAAATAAGCTTTATCTACCACTGAGGTCTCTTTCACAAGTGATTGATTTTCATCGTATCTGTTCACATGATAAACAGGTATCGTAGACATCGTAATGTTTTGAATCTTAGAAATAAGATCGATGAAAAATAATTTATCTTCACCAAATTTCATATGTTCAAATTGAATCTGATTATTAATTACAATATCACGTTTAAATACTTTACCCGGTGGCCCTACTGCTCTAAAAATCTTTTCAATATCTTGTGGCATCAAATTTGATGCATCTTTATAGGATGTGAATTTAGCATGATACGTAATACTTTTATTCGTATGTTTGTAGCTTTGTCCTAAGCCTAACTCTGCATCATCACTATTAACTTTTTCCATAAATCTTGGAAACCCTTCAGTATCTAACCAATCATCTGCATCCAATAAGGCAATATATTTTCCTTTTGCCGCTTTAATACCTATATTTCTTGGTTCTGACGGACTACCTGTATTCGTTGATAACTGAATTAATCGGATAAAATCATACTGGTTAGCATAACTATCAATCATTGCTACTGAGTTATCTGTAGAACAATCATCAACAAAGATTGCCTCCGATTTTGATTGTTCCATATTTAAATTGATTAAAGATTCAATACATTTTTTTAAGAATGGTTCTTTATTATAGACAGATATAATAACCGAGACTAATTTATCCATTCAATTCTCCCCTTTTTAATCTACTAGGTTATTTTTATAACTTTGATAAAACGTATCATACTTAACGTTCCCAATGCCTCCTACTATATATTTGCCTAGTTTAAACTGGTTAAACACATAAGCAATGCATATTGAGAACGTAATCGTTAATGTAAATGTAAATACGATATTGAATATAGGATGTTCATGTAATGTCCCTAACCTATGTACAATAAAGTAATGAATTAAATATATTGAAAAAGAATAATTACTGATTAAAATGAAAAATTTTGGTACATATTTAACATAAGACGATATTAGAAAGAATATTAAGATTATCATAGTAACATAGATTGGTGTATCAATACGCTTAGAGTCCACTAGCGTTAACCAGCCCGACAAGTAATTGATCAGCGTTATGACCGTCACTATAACAGTTCCTAACACAATGTATTTCGTATACTTTTGTATGTTGGCCATCAACGTTTCATAATAATAACCCATATAAAAACCTAGTAAGAAATAACTAAGCCAACCTATGAATATCATCCAGCCCTCTCGTTGCCATAACCAATTTAAATACCAAGCCTCTGGTGCATCAACAAAAGTTCTCATAGCCCAAAATAGCATCGTGATAACTAATGAATATACGATTAATTTTAATGGATTAAGTTTTACTAAGTGCTTCGCAAATAATACATGTAAAGCATAAAATTGAAAAATAATAACAATAAAATATGTCAGCGTGCCTCCATGAAACATCATAAATTGTACAGAATCTAAATATTCCATTAAATTATTAGGCTGCCCGTAGACATACGCTAAACCTAAGTTAATGATGATATATGGAATCCCTAATGTCAGCAACTTCTGTTTTACAAATCCTTCTTTAACCCGTGTCTTATATTGTTTCGCTAATAAAAACTCAGAAATAAAAACAAACATTGGTGTCGCGTATAATAACAGTAATTGAAAAACTCTTAATAAATAGCCATCATTCGGCATTTCAAATTTATAAAATGTTGTAGTAATTGTATGAATCATCACAATACTTAGACAAGCAATTGCTCTCATCCAAAAAATAATAGATGTATATACCTTCATCATTGTGCTCCTCTTTAGATTAATCTATGTATGTTCAAATTTTCGCAAATGTGAATTTATCATTTTGCATGAAATAACGTGAATTATATTACAATGTTTTTTTGAATTCAAACATTTCTTTGTTTTTGAAATCTATACTTAGAGATTTATTTATTAACGCTACATGCTATGTCCTTATACAATTTTATAAATATATGCGCAATTACAATTTTTGTTTTTCTACAGAAAATCGGAAGATTTAGACTTCCCTTAGACTACCCGAATATGAATCTCACTAAAATATATAAAAAACCCCAACACGTATATACATACGCATTGAGGTCATTAGCTTATTAAAAGAAATCTACTTATTAAAATTAAAAACTTGAAACGTGCTACTTTAGCAATAAATTCAATATATTATCCTTAATTTTCTGGATAGACTTGCTTGATTGCACCATTAAGCGCTTCAGCAAAATCATACATCGTGGTAGTCCAATTTTCTATTTTTTTTCGTGATGCTGTGCTAGTGTCTTCATCTTTGAAAAACACTTTTCTTAAAGCGGTCGTTAGTTCTAATTGAACACCTGTGCTTTCCTCTACTTTATTAATAAAATTAGCATTACTCAGCCCACCAAGGTATTCTGGCGGTATCTTCACTACAAATCCTTTAAGTTCAAGTTGACTTTGAATGGCGTCTCTAAGCGGTGATTGATAACCACCTAAGTATACGAGTTGTTCTTCACCTTGAGCACCATGTATTGAAATGGTAGCTGTTCGATCTTGAATCATCTCATGCAAAGTTGCATCATCATAATTTGTAGATGTTACATGTAATTGTGTGTTGTTGGATGGACGTATCGCTTCAAATGAAAAATAATCAAAATCACCATTATTCGCCACTAGTTTTGTTAATTCTGAAGTCCCTTGTTCAATGTTCCCACCATGTGGTGCCGCTATCAACACTGATTTCCCGACATTTCGTGTATCTTTCTTCCAGTCGATACCTTCTGTCGTATCTTTGTATAATTCTGTCATAGACTTATAATAATCTTGTTTACGCGTTGCACTAGCTGTCTTTGTTTCCGTTTCTGGGGTTGCTTTTATTGTTTCTTGTGACTGTAATGTCTTATCTTGAATGTTCGTATTTTCGAGTTTAGGAGATACTGTGTTTTGGGATGCTTCATTTGTCTTGACTGGTGCGTTTGCTATTGTACTGGGTTGTACTGGTGCAGATGGTGTAGGTACTGTCGATGATGTGTTTGATTTTGTAGTCTGCGGCGTTGTTGTACTTGAAGCCTGAGTCTTTGTCGGTGTGCTCTGTGTCTTTACTGGAGTTGTTTGCGTTTTTGTCGATGATATTGTCGTGCTTTTTATCGGTGTACTCGGTTTCTTCGCTGTTGTCGTCGGTGCTTTTGTTGTTGTGCTTGGTTTCTTCGTTGTTGTCGCCGGTACTTTTGTTGTTGTGCTTGGTTTCTTCGCCGTTGTCGTCGGTACTTTTGTTGTTGTGCTTGGTTTCTTCGCCGTTGTCGTCGGTACTTTTGTTATTGTACTCGGTTTCTTCGCTGTTGTCGTCGGTACTTTTGTTGTTATGCTTGGTTTCTTCGCTGTTGTAGTCGATACTTTTGTTATTGTACTCGGTTTCTTCGCTGTTGTCGTCGGTACTTTGGACGTAACAGGTGCTTTAACCATTGTTGTTGAAATAGCTTTACTAACAGGTTTTTTTACAGGTACTGACTGCTTCGTCACTGGTGCTTTTTGCGCTATAGGTTTTACTGTTGCTTGTGTTTTTTTAGTCGTTACATTTGTAGCAGCTTTTGTTGGCGTTGCTTTTACCACTGCAGGCTTTACTGTTTTCACCGTTGTAGTTGGTTTAGTTGTCAAAGTCGTTGTTTTTGTTACTGTTTGTGATTTTACTGTTGAAGTACTCGCATGTGCATTTTCACTTACTAAAGCAATCGTGCTAATCCCAATAGCAGTCGTTACAAGCCCTAGCACTAACTTCTTGCTAGAAAAAGTACGTATATTCGTATTCATTTTCATTCTTTTCCCCTTAATGTTTTCTATAATTTTAATAATACACAATGTTTTTTAAAATGCAATAATTAAATTATTGTTTAACTTAAGATTAATAGCTTATGACATTAGTAAAAAAATCTGAAATAAAGAAAAAGTTAGTTATCACAAGTATATTTTGCCAAACAAATGTCTATTTCATTATATTATTCCTATTCTCAAAAATATATTGCCATACACAAAAGAAAAAGTATATAATATTAAAGAAATAATCTTATTTACTTTTTACACAAAAAACAGAAGGGACAGATTAAGTGAATAAACCGTCGTGGGCAATAAAATATATTTCTGCAATCATCGCCATATCTATGATAATTTGTTTGGTGATAATATTTCATGTTGATACAATGGAGGCTGCTGAAAACACTACTGATATCAACTATCCAACTAACCATAAAGTAACTAAAAAATATCCGATAACAACAAAAGCAACAAAAAAGATCAATACTACAAATGAAGTAAAAAATACTAAAATAGTTAGTAATAGCAATTTAAAATCAAAACAAAATGGAGTTCAATTTCCCAAGCAAAACACTAAATTGAAATACAATAATAAAGACATAGAATTTAAAAATCCAGTTAAAAAAGGGGATCCAAAAGATACTCCGAAAGTAATTTTGGGTAAAAATGTGCAACCACCATCAAAAACTATAAAAGTAAAATCGCACTCACCAATAACCCCAAAGAAAAAACTATCAAAACAACCAATAATTCAAAATAAAAATAAAGCTATTATCCCCACTAACAAAAATCAAAAAACAAATGCATCTATTAAACAAAAACAAAGTGGGTCATCAAAAACCAAAGTTCGAGTAGCACAACATACTTCTTCTAAGCGTACATCAAAATCTATAAAACCACAGTTACTATCAAGTTCAACTAAAACAACAAAAAAACAAACGAATACGACTAAAATAAATAAAAATATAAAACCACAAACCTTATCTTCAACAACAAAAAAACAACAAACAAAACCATTAGCTAAGCAAGCAAAAGCATCTAAAAGTGTAAAGGTTATTCCAAAAACAAGTAAGCAAACTTCAAAAAACAGCAACTACTATAATCAAGCACCTAAAACTTGGTCATCAAAGATACCAGGCAGCGATAATGTGCGGGATTTTGGTCAAACGACTGAAGCATCCGGCATCAATGATGCATTAAAAATCATGAAAAAGTCCGGCAATAAAGGAGTTACTTTAGAACATACGACTGCAAAAGCAGCCAATATTGCAACCGTATTTAATTGGAATCCTATTAAAAAAGCTCTGACATATGGCACTGGAACTGCAATTGGTAAACATACAATATTAACAGCTAATCACGTCGTCAATAATCCAGAAGCACATAAACCAATGTCACCATCTTCATTACAAAATCTTAGAGTGAACCTGCTACAAGAAGGTTCAACCTACACACGTTCTCTCAATGTGATTGGTGTAAAAATGATGCAATTTGGTGATGTCGCATTATTATATACAAAAGAAGATATTTCAAAGTATATGAAAATACGTAAAATTGCTCCAGAAAAATCGATTACTAATATCAAGGCTAATACGCCTATTCATATGTACCATTATGGATTACCAACTGGTAAATTCAAGAATGATCCTATGGGTACGATGTATCATTCTAAGGGAAAATATTCCCTTATGGCTCGCAACATCAATCCAATGGGCTATTATCAAATGATGGCTGAACCTGGTTCTTCAGGAGGTGCCATTTTAAATAGTAAAAATGAAGTTTTAGGTATACACGCTTTTAGAATTGATTCAGGTGATTATAAAAAATACCACTTAAATACGATGGCAGAATTAAGAAGTAAATTACGCAAAGAAGTTATTCAAAATATTATCTAAGCTATTTAATAAGCATCTTCGATTGTTATCGTGGATGTTTTTTATTGTTGCAATAATTCGAAACCCTTAAAGTGTCTTTTTTATATTAAAATACATACCTTCAATCATTTTTAACGCCTCACAACAGGATTATATTATAGAAAAGCGCATCTACGAATTAGATCCATTTTCTAAACAAGTATGCATACACATTCAAAATCTAAACTGATTCAAAAAATAAAAGTCCCACTTCTCAATTGATTGAGTTAGTGGGACTTATGCATGAATTACAGCTCTAGGTAGTCATTTTATACTTTTTTCAATTCTAATTACCCAAGCAAGAGGAGATAACAAAATCTTTTAAATAAAATTAGATTTCTGTCCTACTCCCTTATTTGAAGTGAAATTCATCGCTCATTATATTTTTAAGTTTCTGTTTTAGACCAAAACTGTTTTTCACTATCATCATTCAAACTGATAAACATCATTTTGACGTTTAACTTGTTAGCAACTTTACTCCATTACATCGCTTTCTTCAGCTTTTTCAGTTACTTTTCTCATCAGTGGATCTGTAATTGGTTTGAATATTACACCAATTAATAAGAATCCTATACCAAATAATGAAAGTACTACTAATTTTTGAGTTAGAATTTCAGGAACAGGTCCGCCAACCGCTTCTCTTAATGCATCGATTGCATAAGAGAATGGTAAGTAAGGATGAATCGTTTGGAAAAACTCTGGTGTAACTTGGATAGGAAATGTTCCCCCACCACCTGCAATTTGTAGCACAAGAAAGATGATGGCAATGGCTTTCCCTGGATTTCCTAACAGTGATACCAAAGTATAAACAATGGTAACAAATACGATTGATGCGAATACTGCGATACCAATAAACCAACCAATTGATTCTACTTGTGCTTTCAGTATTACGATATCACCAATAGATACAATAAGCGCTTGAACGATACCTAATAAGTAGAATAATCCACTTTTACCTAAATATATTTCTCTTGTTGATAGGTATGGTGCTAATGATTTGTGTTTATTATCTGTCGTTAATAAGCTCACCATCAATAACGCACCTACCCAAATGGCTAAGGCTGTATAGAATGGCGTGCTTGCTGAACCATAGTCTTTCACAGGAAATACATCCTTTTGATCAATATCTATTGGGTTCGCAATCACATTCGCTTGTTTTTTCAAATCATTCTTCAATAAATCTACCATTTTGTCTACCGCATCATCTTTTTCAATCTCATCAAATAGTTTGTTCGCTTTAGCAAGATCTTTTTCAACATTTGGTAATTGGTTACGTGCGAAATTCGCTAAATTATGCAATCCTTCTTTGGCACGTGGTTGATTGGTATCCAAAATATCAACTAAACGATCGTAACGATTGAATAAGGTCGGTATCGTGCTATTTACTGTTGCTGTCGTATCAGACAATTGTTGCTCTAACCCTGGTAAATCATTTTCAATAAAGGATGCTGCGTTCGCAACGCCTTGTTTAAATTGTGGATAATAATTTTGTGCAGTAGCCATTGCATCCATATATCTTTGCTCAATGGTTGGCAATGCACTTTGAATCGCTTCGATTCTATCTTTGCCTGTTGTCAAAATACTTTGTCCAGAGTTTATAACCTGTTCTATCGTATTTAATTTCGATTGAAGCGTTGAAAGTCTAGCATCGCCTTCATTTAATACAGACATTACTTCGTTTGATATGTCGAACAAATTCTGATTTAGTTCTGTTTTAATATAATTTCTTAAATCATCCAAGCTACGATTTACGCGAGGTAGGTCTTTAAGTAATGCTACTGCTTCTGCCTTACCAGAACTTCCGTTTGACAGTGCATCACTAAGTTGATTCTGCTGCTTAATTAAGTCATTTATTTTATTATTTGTCGATTCTAATTCTTTGATTTCATTCGATAAATCGACATTTTCTCTCTCTTCTAGTTCTGTTAATATATCGATAAATTGCTGATTAAATTTACTAGTTATTTCCAGTCTGGATTTAATATGATCCAGTGTTTTTTGAAAATCTTTAGGTTTGTCTGTAGATAAAATACCATATGTGACATTTTCCAACGCTTTGATATCTTCCTGACTACTTTCGGCTTGTTTGTCAGCATAATTAGAAAGTGATAACAATGACTCTGATAATGAAGATTGCATAGCATTAACATCTTTACTACTTACTGTAGAATCATGTTGTTCATTGTCATCATCATCGCTTTGATTATTACTTATTTGCGATGTTTGAATATTTGAATATCGACCTGAACGCTTAGCACTTTGCTGCTCAGTTTGTATATTATCTTCTAGGCGTTGATTAACATTTTGATTTGCATCTTGTGCGCGATCAACGACTTCTTGGTAACTTTCTACGCGTTGTTGAATCGCAGGCAAGTAACCTTGTGCATCGTTCAATCCTTGTAAGCCAG
Source organism: Staphylococcus sp. GDY8P54P (assembly GCF_017892645.1). Lineage (NCBI taxonomy): Bacteria > Bacillati > Bacillota > Bacilli > Caryophanales > Staphylococcaceae > Staphylococcus > Staphylococcus sp. GDY8P54P. Next base: position 9,583 of record NZ_JAESLN010000007.1, read on the forward strand.
CGTCTACCCCAGTGCTTGCAATATCAACACCTCGATTGATTTTAGGAAAGGCTTCTGGCACATCGTTAGAAGCAACATTAAGCGCATTTTCAATATTTGGCATGTAGTCATTTAATGCCAGTATTAGTTTAGCACGCTCGTTCAATGCAGGTATTGCAGCATTAACTTGATTTAACTTATCTGCTGCATCGATAACTTCACCTTTATAGTCACCTAATCCTCTAAATCGATCCGCATAATTGTCAATTTGATCTTGGTTTTCATCTAAATAAATAAGTGTATCTGCAAAATCGTTAATTTTTGGCATAGCTTTATTCGCTTCGGATACAGCATCTTCAATTTTATTGATGGTTGGAATCTCTTCTTCAAGTTTTACACCTAGACGATTCGCTTCATCTAAAAGTGCTTGTGTCACTGTTTCATTAAACTGTTCATTCGCTTTTTGAACGATAGCACTTGTACCAGCATCAGTCATTTTAGGCGCAATCGCATTAAGTTTTTGGTTCACTTTATATTCAACGTTTGCTTGTTGTGGGTCTTTTCGCAACGTACCAGTAATTTGGTGTGTAAATTTATCTGGTATATAAATGGCTGCATAATATTCTCCCATTTTCAAATCATGATCTGCTTTTTTTCTACTTACAAACTGCCAATCAAAGTTATCATCTTTTTTAAGATTATCGGTAATTTGATCACCAACATTAATTTTTTTACCTTTGACTTTATCCCCATTATCTTCATTCACAACTGCAATTTTAATATTTTTAGTATTACCATATGGATCCCATGTCGCATCCAAGTTAAACCAAGCATAAAACGAAGGAAGCAAGGCTAAACCACCTAAAATCACTAATACACTAGGCGCTTTAGCAATCTTTTTTAAATCCATAAAAAATAATTTTATTACGTTTTTCATTTATACACCTCAAAAACTAGATCTGTGATTTCTTCTTATATAAAATTCAAATTACTATTTGTTTATTGCATATAAATTGATATACTGAATTCATTAATAACGTTTAACCTTTTCATAGTTGATAGACATCAACTAAAAGCAAGACTATTAACAGTTTACCAAGATAAACAATACTTTGTATATAGTAAATAATATATTTTAGGAAAGAGGTATTTTCATGAGGCAACAAAAATTATTAGTCTGCTTACTTTCAACTTCTTTACTTATGCCATCATTTCCTATCAATGATGCCAAAGCCGAAACCTCAAAAGAAGATACAATGACTACTCAGTCAACTGAGACACAGAAAGACAAAGACAAAGACAAATCTGATTCATCGCTATCATCATCCCAAAATCATAAAACTAATAACGAGAAATCTGATGATGTAAAAGAGAAATCTAGCGATAATAAGCATAGTAGTGAACGGGGAGATCAACAAAATCGCAAAAATGATGGCCATGCTAAAACAAGTGAGCAGAACAACAGCCAAGAAAACGATAATTCTAAGACTTCTGACAAAACGTCGACAAATGTAACTAAAAATACATGGGATACATCAACAGACGATGATCGTTCAAACATATTTGATATGTTTAAACCAACACCTTTGAAACAAAACCAAGACAATAACAGTTTATCTAAGTTACTGGATCAATTACTTTCTAATAATGAAGCAACACAACCCCCTTCCACATTAAAACAAAACGATGATTCAAACGAAGACAATAACAAACAAAATAATTCATTAACAGACCACACTGATTCAGAAGATTCAAATGCGACAGCTTTCATTGATGATAATGAGATAAATGATGATTCAAATGAAGATAGTGAGGAATTTGTACAAGAACAAAGTCGTACAGATTATGACAACGATGCTAATGACACAGCGCGTGAATCAAAAAACAGTCAATATGAGTCAAATCAATATACAGATGAGCATGATGCGCAACAAGATGATAACGAATCCAATTCAGATTCACACCAAAATCAATCTCGTGAAAACACAACGCAGGATGGGCATAGTCAGAATAAACAAGATGATGAAACAACGACAAGTAATAATGATACAGGTGAGCAGGATGATGACGCAGACACTCGTGACAATGACAGCACAACAGACAATCAATCCGGTTCATCGTCGGAAGATAGAGTATTAGAATCAATTTTAGACGAGTATAGTGAAGACGCTAAAAATAACCAAAAGCAATATGAATCTCAAAAAGCACATTCATCAAATAAGGATTCTGAAAATAAGAAAAGTGACTCAGATGAACAACCATCAAGTAACCATGCTAATCCGCAGTTACCTTCTCAATCACAATTAGCCAAAAAAGAAAAACCGGCTCAATCCTTTGAAAATGACACCAAGCAGTCTAACATACGCGCTACTGCTATTTTTCAACAATTACCAAACTTGTCGGGCGATAATAACACTACAAATCAACTGACAATAACTGAAAATAAAAACACACGTGACTTCATTAAAACAATCGCACAAGATGCACATGACATAGGCCAAGATGAAGACATATACGCATCCGTGATGATTGCACAAGCCATATTAGAATCAGATTCTGGCATGAGTGCACTTGCCCAAGCACCTCATTATAACTTATTCGGTATCAAGGGAACTTACCAAGGAAAATCCACTACTTTCAATACACTTGAAGACAATGGAAACAACATGTTCCAAATCTCAGCTGATTTCCGTAGTTATCCGAGTGAAAAAGAATCATTAGAGGATTATGCTAAATTAATCAAACAAGGTATTGATGGCAATCCAAATATTTATAAACCAACGTGGAAGCGCGAAGCACATAACTATCGGTCAGCAACTGCACATCTGGCTACCACATATGCAACTGATTCTCAATACGCTGACAAACTTAACAGCATTATTGAGCACTACGACTTAACACAATTTGACCGTAAACAAATGCCAGATTTAGACGATTATAAATTGAAGAACGATGACGATAATAGCGATTTCAAGCCATTTTCAGAAACCACAAATCACTCGCCTTACCCACATGGCCAGTGTACGTGGTATGTCTATCACCGTATGTCGCAATTCGATCAATATGTCGGTGGAGATCTAGGTGACGCCAGAAATTGGAACAATCGCGCAGAAAGAAAAGGTTATACGGTTTCTTCAACACCTAAGACACATACTGCCGTTGTATTTGAGGCAGGTCAGCATGGTGCAGATTCAATATACGGTCATGTAGCTTTTGTAGAAAAAGTGAACGATGACGGTTCTATCGTTATTTCAGAATCAAATGTTAAGGGACTTGGCATCGTTTCTCACAGAACCATTGATGCAGATGTCGCTACTGATTTAAGTTATATTACAGGTAAACAAAACTAACTTTATATAGACACATGATAGAATTCAATCAATATTTTAAAATTCTCATTTTCTGCAAAATAAAAGTGCACCATTTCAAAAGTCTCACTTATGTGACTAACTTTGAATGGTGCATTTTTTATATGATAACAAGTAGCCTTAGCACCTGTTAAATTGATAAACTATGATTTTTTCGACTGTTTACGTTTAGCAAACCATATCAGTCCGCCACCAACGATTAACAACACGATACCTACTGGAATCGTTGATTTTTTCATTACTGTACCAGCATCAGGTAACGAGAAATTACCCTCATCATCGAACAAACCACTCAAGAAACCGTCTGATTCACCTATAGATAAAGCACGTCCAGGTGATGGATTCGGTATGTCTCTCACACCATCTAATAAACCATCACCACTGAATAAGCCACTCAACAGACTTGGTTTTTGAAGTCGTTGTGTCTCTGCATCTAATAATGTCGATATCTTGTCACCTTTATTTAATGATCTTTTATCCAATGTATCAGCAATGCTTGGTGTATTTTTTAAAGGTTCAAAGATACCATGGATATCATCTCTAAAGTTACTTATATCTTTATCAATTTTTAATAAATCATTTAACTGTTGATCAAGACCTGATTTCATTAAATCAACAATATTATGCTTAGCATCTTCTTTTTTAGCAATAACATCAGCAAGTGCTTGTGCTTTCGCATCATTTAATTTGCTAGCCAACATCGTTTCCAAGGCTTGGCGTTTATCTTCAGATTGATCCAATAGCGTTTCTAAAATATCATCACTTGTTACATTGTCCCCAAAATTTTGTTTTAGTAACGCTACAATTTGTTCGTTATCAGGATTGTCTCGCATAATTTTTTCAGCAATACGAGATGCATCCACATCGTTCAAATGCGTTGACAATATCGTTTTAACCAACGCTTGCTTATCGCCTGTCTTATCAAACATCGCTTGTAAAATATCGTCACTTGAAGTTGTAGACAAACCGTCTAATTGACTGATTACCTGATTGGCAATTTGTTGATCTGTTTTACCATCTGTGTCTATACGTTCTAAGATAGATTGAGCATGTCTGTCATCAAAAGTACGATTAATGATATTTTTAACTGCTCGGTCTTTATTGTCTACAGATTTCAATTGATCCAGCACAATTTCATGTTGTTCATTTAAATTTTGTTCAACTTGCTTAATTTCTTTTGCCATTTTACTTTTATTCTCTTTAGATATTGAATCACGCTCTGAAAGCATTGATGTTAATGTTTGTAACTTTGCTTCTTTAGTTGCTACATAGTCATCTAAGTTGTCATTGTTTTTAGCTTGTTTTGTCGTTACTTTATCAATATCTTTTTCAAATTTTTCTAATGGTTGGGGAACATCATGATCTGAACGAGACGTTTTTTCAGGTGTGTTTTTTTCTGCCTGATTTTTTTCACCTTTACTGTTAGTGCTTTTCGCAACCTTATTTTGTTGTTCTTGTTTGTCTCCAGTATCTCTTAACGCTTCATTATCGTTTTTTAGTTTACCCCCATCAACTTCATTTGATAATGCATCAATTTTATCAAGCAATTGATCTAAGTTCTGTTGTGAATTTTCACTAGTTATGCGATCATGAGCGTTTTGCGTTTGATTATTTTCTTGCTCAGGTAAGTTACTTGAGTCTGTTTTCTTACTAGGAACAGTTTTTTCTTGATGATCAGTTACATGTTTTTGATTATCTGAAATATCTTTTTTGTCTTCATACGATTCATGATTATCTTCAGTAATATTGCTATCTTCTATTTGGGTGTTAGCAGATACGCTTTGTTGTTCACTGAGGCGATTGTCATCATTCTCAGCTTTTTCCAACATTACTTTGGCCTCTTCAATGCTTTTAGCCTTCTCCATTTTTTGAATCGCATCACGCTTTTCACTACGCTTTATATTTTTCAATTTCTTTATTTTTTCTTTAGCTTGTTGAATTTGCTTTTCTAACGCTTGTTCGCTAGTCAAATGTGTATCAGCTTTCACATCAGCACTTTCTTTCGCCATTACAGATGATGTTGGATTTATACCATATCCTATTAAAGTCATAGTCATAATCAGTGCGATACCAGACAATTTAAATTGATGATTCAAACTTTTTTTATGATTTAAATGATGAGTTTTTATCTGTTTCATTAAATTCACCTTTTCCTAGTTATTCACACCCATTATATCGGTTATATCACTTTATTCAAAGAACAATTTCAAATAACTACAATTTTATTAATTCAATATCAAACGGAACGCTATACCATTTGACGATGTAATTAATATCGTGCCAATGAAAATTGGTTGTTAAGCGTAAAATATGATGAACTTAACAATTAATCTGAATTAAACGAATATAAATCCAAATTGCTGTAAACAATTTTTATATCTAAATATTTATCATTTCAAAGTTACTAGGTTTCTTCATTATTAAATACAAAAGTTGTTGAGAAGTAATAGCTAATTCTCAACAACTAAAATTATAGTATATTCAAATACTCTCAAAATTTCTCTACATAAATTTTATGTTTGTATCTTCACACATATAAAAACTACATACTATATTATTTTATCAAGAATCCATTAACCGCGCGAAAGTTGCTTTATCAATAGAAGCACCTTGTTGTAGTTGTAAATCTAATCGTTCATCAAATTTCATTGTGTCACGTGAAACATTTTTTTATGTATTGCTTAACATCGTCGGTTCATTAATGTCAAATAAATTTTCATATAATATTTTTTAAATATCATCTCTCAGGCTATTTTTTACGTTTTTTATTTTTATGTACGAGTTTTAGTTTTTGGTATTATATGAGTATTTATCTTCAAAGTGTATTTCATTTATCACCGATAACTACAGGATCATTACTCATTTTCACAACCGGCTTTAATTTTATTACTGCGCTAAATATATATAAATTGTTAGAGCGCAAAACCAATATCTCACTCCTCATACAAGGTATCATTATTTCAATTATAGGTATGGTCACGTTAGCACTATGTATCTATTATCATTCTCAAATTATTTTATTTATCCCTTCTCTCATTTTAATCGGTATAGGTCAGGGATTTATATTCACCCCATTAACGAATTTAGGCATGCACAACGTATCAACAGACCAATCAGGCATTGCTTCTGGATTCGTTAACTTTTCACATCAGATAGGATCTTCTACAGGTGTAGTACTTGAGCTAGTTTTAGCAACTTTTATACTAAGCTATACAGGAGAAACACACGATAATTTGACATTTTATACAATAGTGATTGGTACTGTTATACAATTTTTAATGTTAGCGTATATTATCATTGTATTTAAAAAAAGTAAAAATAAATATGAATTTTAAATTTAGCTTTTGTATACCTTTGATAGCCTAAACTTAATAAACATGAAAAGGAACCAAAGTTAGAGCAACTTTTTTTATATTTAGATGTAAGTTGCTCATTTATCTTATATCAGTTTCCAAATTCACAGGTGACAGTAAGTAACTATTATTAGAAATGGAAAAGCGGAGAACAAGATGCTATAGATATGCTTGGTAACCAAGAAAGTGACTTAATCTCATTTGGAAAATCTCTACTAGCCCACCATATTTCGCCAAAAAAATGAAATACAAATAAGGATAGTATGAAAATCTTTAATTGCTTTATTCAGTATATTTTTGACTTAGCAAATCATAATTTTTTAAATAGATTGCAACAGAATATCTCTAAAAAGTTCCACTGTTTTGATTTACTATCAATGTTGTAACGAGGTTTTATCGTAGAATTATTATGATATACAAAGCAAAAAAGGATTAAGCAACCCATGATTGCTTAATCCTCAAAGATTATATTAGTGCGATTTAACAAAGTATTCGTAACACTTTAATCCAAAGACTTTAGTTTTTCTTTCTTCTAAACACAGTAAGGAGTATACCGCCAATTAACGCTAGTACACTCGCAAAAAATCCAGTATTATTCGTTTCTCCTGTTTTTGGCAATTGTTTCTTTTTAATTGTATTAGATGTTGCTGAAACATTTGATATATTTTCCGAACTTGATACATTTGATGTATTTAGTGTATCTGGCATACTTGGTGTATTCGGTGTACTTGGTGTGTTCGGCGTACTTGGCGTATCCGGTGTACTTGGCGTATTCGGTGTGTTTGGTGTATCCGGTGTGCTTGGTGTATTCGGCGTACTTGGCGTACTTGGCGTATTCGGTGTACCCGGTGTGCTTGGTGTATCTGGCATACTTGGTGTATCCGGCGTACTTGGTGTATTCGGTGTGCTTGGTGTACTTGGCGTATCCGGTGTACTTGGTGTGTTCGGCGTACTTGGCGTATCCGGCGTACTTGGTGTATTCGGTGTATCCGGCGTACTTGGCGTATTCGGTGTGCTTGGTGTGCTTGGTGTACTTGGTGTACCCGGTGTACTTGGTGTATCCGGTGTGCTTGGTGTACCCGGTGTACTTGGTGTATCCGGTGTGCTTGGTGTATCCGGCGTGCTTGGCGTATTCGGTGTGCTTGGTGTATTTGGCGTATTTGGCGTATTTGGCGTATTCGGTGTATCCGGTGTGCTTGGTGTGTTCGGCGTACTTGGCGTATTCGGTGTATCCGGTGTGCTTGGTGTGTTCGGCGTACTTGGTGTATTCGGTGTATCCGGTGTGCTTGGTGTACCCGGTGTACTTGGTGGTGTTGAGTCTTTCTCGTACGGCACTGGCGTATCCTTTGATGGGTCCTTTGGATCTGTTATAGATGGTGGAATGTATCCTTTTTCTGGATGGTCTGGATCTACTGGAACCAATGGATTACCACTTGGATCCTTCGGTGTATAACCTGGAATGTATGGTAATGGTGGATTATCTGACGGTTCTTCTGGCGTCTCATCATACAATACTGGTGGCCTATTTGTACCTGGTTTACTTGGGTCATACGCATCTCCTGGATTTTCTGGAATAAACGGAATATATCTGCCTAATACTTTATAGATGTATGTCACTGACGTTGTTCCTTCTACAACTTTTCCTTTTTCATGATCTCCTTCTTTTACTTTTGAGAATAAATATAATTTCCCATCTTTTCCAATGATTTTCGGTTTGTGATCCGTCGTATCATATAGTGTATCTATGTTTGAATCTGATGTATCCTCTATAGATTTTTTAATCGGATTTCCTGCTTCATCAACATAATTCACCACGACATTACCTTGTTTCAGTTCTTCGTAAACATAAGTAACCGTCTTCTTCCCTACCGCTATTTTACCTATCGGTGCATCCGATGTAGTTAAATGACCCTGGTCATCAACTTTACCTATCGTATAATTACCTGCTGAAACGAGTTTATAAGTTTTTCCATCTTTTTCAATTGTCACTGGACGATGGTCTACTACAGTATCATAATCTGTGCCTGCAAACCCACCTTTCACATCTTCAACAAGGCCTTTTAATTCATTGCCTTCCGTATCAACATAACTAACAACTACATCCCCTTTTTGGCTAATATAATAGTACTCAACAGTATCTGGATACTCAAAGTTATTCGAAATATCAAATGTTCTTCCATTATCATATCGGGAATTAGTCACTTCACCTTTTTTTAGTCTCACAACTGAGCTAGACGTTGCATCGCCCCCATCATAATCTGAAACAGATATTGCTACATTTGAAGGTAATCCATTTTTATGGAAACGGAATTTTTGAAATATCACTTTCCCCTCCAAACCGAGTTGTTGATATTTCCCTTCAGATGCGCCATCTACAATTTTTTCTCTAAATTCATAACCATTAGTATTTTTTCAAAATCATAATTTATATCTGGCAGATTATTCGATGCTATTCTTCCTCTATCTGCACTACTGCCATTCACTGGATCAAATGTATCCGGTGCTTTAGCATAAGTAAACCATACTTCACTTTCTACAGTGCTTTTATCGTCAAGAATTTTATCTTTACGATACATTGTGCCACGACTCGTTGTCGCTTTACTATATCGAACATTACCAATTATTTTAGAAGATTGTTTGTTAATTTTTCCATTTTGATTAAGTGGCGCTCTTGTACTATCAAATGCGTATCCAGCAATTTCTGGAGGTTCTGTTGTATAAGTACTCTTAGTCCATCCATATTGAGTGAATGGTGGTACAATTTCTCTACCTTGTTCATCATAGTAATATGTTGTCTGACCTTTCCAATGTGGTAACACAATTGAATAACTTACAACCTCACCCGTTACCAATTGTGCAGAATTTCCATAGATGGGAAGGAAATTTGATGGTTCATTTACATCGATTTTATTTAACCTGAATGAAAATCCATTCTTTTTTGCAACTATATTTAAAAAAGTCATTTCATCGAGCTGAATATCACTAGGTGTAATGGTCTTGATATCAATCTCTTTTACTAATGTGTTTTTATCTTTATTAAATACCGTAACGAAAAATTTTGTGGGTGCCCCTACATGATCAACATCCTCTTTTCTAACAGAAAAGACATATTGTCTGTCTCCACTTTCACCTCTTCTAGCTACTTCGAATGTATATTGTTTCGGATCAGCCGCTTTATGAATTTTATATGTCACCTTATTATTAGTTGGGAGTTCAGAGTTAACACTATAACCATCCGCAGGGGGTTGAGTTAAACTTTCATTCGCGCTTCTAAGCATGCTGTTTGAATCATATGCATCTGGAATGTCACGTTTTTTTATAGATTTAGGTGTTTCACTTGCTGTTACGTTCTCTGATTTTGAAGTATTTATTTTGTTTTCTAGTGTTGCTGATACTTCTTTTGCAGCATCTGCTTGGTTTTCTGTAGCTTCTGATGTTTCTTTTACAGCTGTGTTCTCAAATTTCGATGTATCTGTTTGATTTTCTGGTGTTGCCGCCACTTCTTTCGAGCATACATTTTCTGTTTTAGAAGCGTCTGTTTGATTTTCTGTAGCTTCTGATGTTTCTTTTACAACTGTACTCTCATATTTCGATGCATCTGCTTGATTCTCTGATGTCATCGCCACTTCTTTCGAGAGTACGTTTTCAGCTTTTGAAGCGTCTGTTGAGTTTTTTGATATTTCTGGTGCTACTTTTGAATCTATGGTTCCACTATCTACAGTCAAAGAAGGTTTTTCATCCAATTCAGCAGCAGACGCATCATTTGTTGTACCAACAAATAATATAGCGCCTATTAAAACACTAGCCGCACCAAAATGGTATTTTTTGATTGAAAAACGCTGTTTTTGTTCGTGTTGTTTGAAAATCTTCATTTTCTTTTCTCCTTCCTTATATAAAACTTACTTATATCTTAATATCACCTAACTCAATTGTCCACAATGAGTTTGTTTTATTTTTTAAAAAAATTCCAAAACTTATTATTTATTTAAAATAAAATTTATAAAACAGATTTTCATGGCGTGATATACCTAAATGAATTAATTTTAATGACTGCTCTACTTTCGAATAGTAATTAAATGTATAAAATCGCGGATTTAAAATTTCATGAATTCGTCAAAACTAGGAATGACTTTGTTGATTATTATCAATCCATTAATACTGGTAATTGTATATAAAAAGGTCCCTTCAAAGTTTACATTTTTAAGTGTCTACTTTGAAGGGAGCATATCATTATGGATTCGTTCTTTTTAAAATACATATTTATTTTTCGCTTTAAATTCTAATAAGTGCAGTAGTTTACTGAAATGAAAATGTACACTACTTATACATACGTATCAATTCATCTGAATTTTTTCATTATTATACTAGAGTAGGTGCAAGATATTTTTCAATAAATCTAATCACTGCCCATCTCTATTTTGTAAATTTTCTAAGATACTGAGTTTCTACCTCTGCCACAATAAAATTAAATTATCTACTATATACTTACGCTTCTTCTCCAACAACTGTAAAGCGTTCATTTATATGTTGTGGATTTTCAATTTCATCTAAAATGGCAATGGCAAAGTCAGCATAACTAATATAGCTATTACCATTTGAATTCACTAATAAATTATCTTTCCCTGATTGATAACCCCCTGTTCTGACACCTTCTGCATTAAAATCTGCAGATGGGCTAAGGAAGGTCCAAGTTATACCTTGTGTAGCTTCTAAATCTTGTAAATTTCTACCTTGACCTTTTGCAGTAGGTACAAATATTTCTGGGAATTCTGGCGTATCTATTAACTTAGTCGTTTGTGCTTTATCAACATATAAACTACCAGCACCGCCTACAATAATCGCTCTTGTATCTGTTCCTTTTAATGCTTCAATTAATGCGCGCCCAGCAGTTACATGTGCTTCTTCCTCACCAAGTGGTGCACCAAAAGCATTCACAACTACATCTAAATCTTTTAAGTCTTCCGCTGTAATGTCGTATATTTCTTTTTCTAGTACATTTATATTACTATTAGATAATTTTGAAGCATTTCTAACGATGGCTGTGACGTCATGTCCTCTTTCTATTGCTTCTTCTAATACCAAATTTCCAACTTTTCCAGTTGCTCCAATAATTCCAATTCTCATAATAAATTCCTCCAATTTTCAATTAATATAATACGTTTAAAATAACTACTAATAGCGATAAAATGCTAATAATAAAAGGGTAAACTGCTTTCATTGTTACAATGACAATTTCTGACAAAATGCTATGTTTGACAAGTCACTAACAGATCTAATTGTGCTAACAGTTACGGTTTTGGTCTTAACTCAAACGTTTGCCCTTCTATAGATACATCTACGCCAGTTTCATAGATACATCTACGCCAGTTTCTTAAATTACTTTTTTATGTTGATCTTTACCTATAAAACAAAATAGACACACACAGAATAAATACTTATTTTCAGTGAACAACCAGCCCTCCTTTCAATTTAATAAGGTTTGTGATAATCGTTTAGGTTGCTTTAAAATAATTTATTAAATGCTTTACAATTACGGTTGTAATTGTAATAGTTACAGTTACAAGTCGGTCATACGGATAGATTTATCCGTTATTTACGAGTATTTTATTGACGATACTGTCTAATGTGACACCTTTTAATACCGCTTCCATTGCGTCTTGCGCACTTTCTAAAATAACTTCCAACACACTTTGAATATTGGCACCAACTGTACAATTGATATTCGTATCTTCATGTATTTGGAATAAATGTCCTTTTTCAACCACTTCCACAGCTTTATAGACGTCAAATAATGTAATTTCATCCAAAGGTTTCAAAAGCTTAGCACCTGAATTGCCTCGAGATACATCAATAAAACCAGCTTCTTTAAGTCTTCCCATCAATCTTCGAATAACCACAGGGTTCGTATTCACACTATCTGCGATTTGAGTCGATGTTAAAGTATATTCTCGTTCAATCTTAATTAAAGCTAATATATGAACAGCTACCGTAAAACGACTGCTTATTTTCATATCAACCACCTCGTGTAACCATTATAGTTACACCTATTGTTAATGTCAATGTAATCGTATTATTCAATTTTGGTAACTGTTAGAAAGGTGGCATCTTTTTATATTAAATTATATTTATGAAGAAACTGGATAAACAGTGCTAAGTTTATTGAAATAGCCAAAAAAACTTAAATATTATATTAGCAATGCTTAACACGCATTTTCTAAAAAACTGTAAAAGCAGAAGAGAATCAGGTTTAAATCTGATTTTCTCCTGCTCTTGAGGGGTTGAAATATCAGGCTTCCATACGCTTTGTGTTAACTACACGCGCATGATATATAGCCAACTTCATATTTTCTGGATTTTTATCAATAATCAATGCGTTCTATAGCTGACAACAATGATTTTGTAAAATGCGACATTGAATTATTGCCCAATAATTATTTTAGTTAAATAACCATCTTCATCAAAGAATCCCTTATATGAACCACCATTATTTGTATAAAACGGAATCATTGTCTCATCTTTTAATTCTGAAGCATCATCGTCTTTATCCATGTTAGATTCATGTGCTTTTATAAATTCTGATTTAGTTACAGATTTGGGTTTCGTTTTAAAGCTCATTTGGATAACTTCGTCTTTATCGTTAAAATCTATCGTTGTATCGTAAATTGTTTTACTATAAGCATGATCTTTATACGCTTTAGGATCTACTTTATATCCATTGATAGTTGCATTGTCATATTTCATAGCTCTAACGAAATTATAATCTAACGTAAATGTTGGGTCGTATGTCGTATAGCCTTCATACTTATACCATGGTGTTTGTGATTGTAATTTTGAAACGTTTTGACTATTCATACTTTCTCCACCACTTGAACCACCTTCACCACTACCCCATTTTTTAACTTGTTCCGCTGCTTGTACGTCATTAGTTATCGTCGAAAAATACGTTGCTGAGGATCCTACTACAAGTGTTGATACAACGGCCGTCGTCGATAATAATTTAGTTACTTTACGCATAATCAATCACTCCTTTAGTATTGAATACCGCTTGGCTTTAGTTATTTAAACTTCATTCAAGTGGAACAATCCCTAAATTAGTAACGATTTCTCAAATTCCCATCAAATGATTGTAATTGACAACCACGCTCATACTTCTATTTACGATGTTTGAACCAAATAATAATGAAAAGTCGCTATATCATGACAATCATTTAACAGTCGTTTGAAGTTATCACTCCTACGATTTGGCATACGTTAAATGCATAGTGTAATTATTCACTTTCATCATACATCATATTTTTTTAAATGCAAGTATATATAGGATTTTGATTGAAGATGGTTAACAATGAAAATCCACTGTTTGGGGGTTTTTATCTTCTCTTAATTTTCACGTAATCATTCATATATTTAAATTTTAAAAGTTATTAACGATTCAATTACCTCTTTACAACCCTCACATAAATATTCAAAAATTATAAATTGCACAATATTGTTGTCGATATATGTAAATGATATAGTTAAATTGTATTTTAATATTTTTCAAACTGAAAATAACGAAGGAGCGTGTTTCGATGTATAGGATAGGCATAGCAGGAGCTGGCGCAATGGGTGGACGAATTGGTGTGTCCATAAAAGAAGCTGGCTATGATGTTACACTTATTGATAATTGGGAAGCACACGTCAAACGTATTAATACAGATGGTATGGACATTAAAACAGAAACGGATAACTATTCAGTCAACATCCCAGCAGTTTTAACCAAAGATGTTTCAACTGAGTTTGACCTTATCATTATCTTGACTAAGGCTATGCACTCGGAAGCAATGTTACAGCAATTACAAGAAGCTGGTTGCATCCATCAAAATACAGCTATAATGAGTATGATGAATGGTTTAGGTCATGAAGAACGATTATCACAAATCGTCCCTTTATCTCAAATTTATCTAGCAGTAACGATGTGGACTGCAGGTCTACGTGGACCAGGACAACTATTATTAGAGGGTGAAGGATCTATATATTTACAAAGCGCAGATGGTGAGACCGATGACCATACGCATGCTATACTTCAAATTCTTAATGATGCAAATTTGAATGCTCAAATTAGTAATAATGTATTCGAAGCAATATGGTCTAAAGCTACATTAAATAGTGTTTTAAATCCTTTATGTACGATATTAAACAAAACGATTTATGAATTTGGTAATCATCCGGATTCAGCTGAAATGGTTATGCCTATCATTGAAGAAATTGTCGCAGTTGCCAAAGCAAAAGGTATTCATTTAGATAGTCATGCACTATTAAAAAAAGTTGAAGCAGCTTATCCAAAAGAAGCTCAAGGCCTTCATTATCCATCAATGCATCAAGATTATACAAACGGACGTTTAACAGAAATAGATTACCTTAATGGGCAAATAGCTGCTTATGGAAAAACATACAACATACCTACGCCTATTAATGCTATGCTCACCCATCTTGTACATCAATTAGAGTCAAAATTACAATAACTACCAAAGGCAAATTTAATTATTATTATGCTATCGACGAAGTGTTTATCAACACTTCGTCTTTATTTTGAGTTAAATACTGAAGCAGATGTGGATTTAAATAAAAATAGAGTTGCAGGACTACTATATTATTAGGTTCTGCAACTCTGACTATTCTTCATTCATGTGGTTGTTAAATATCGTATTTCTCTAAAATTGCGATGTAGGTAAAAATGAATACTTGCGATATATCACACAGTAAAGTTCAACATAAAAATTTCAATACACACTTAATATACACGGTAGCGTATAGTGACGGCACACAACCTTATGACTTACCTCTCTATATTTTGATAAAATTACCACTTTTCATATATTACTGAAAGCGAGTTTAATTATCATCTTTATTAATGCGGACACGATCAATCGGTTCACCAAGTTTTTCATTACCTTGTGGTACATGGTATGTTAATACTTCAATATAATCCTTCGTGATGTTCACTTTCGTATAAGCAGGTTGGTTATCCTGTATTGATTTAACTGCATAATCTTTTTTTCCATCTAATTCATAGAATTTGCTACCACTAGCAGAGTTTAATGTTACATAAATTGTACCGTTTGGGTTCGAGTATGTTTGTGGTGCCGCTCCATTTTCATCCCATTTTACTTGAGCATCTTTACCATTCATAACATGTGAACGACTATAAGAATGGTCATGTCCACCTAATACTAAATCAACATTGTACTTTTTCATCAACGGCGCAAATTTATCACGTCTGATTTTTGTTGCTAACTTATCAGAATGTTTGCCTGCTGAATATGGATTTCTGTGAGTGAGTGCGACAATCCACTTGGGATTTTGATCTTTAGTATCTGCAATCGCACGTTTCATCGTTTCTTCGTGCCCTTTATAATCCAAACTCTCAGAGTTTAAACTGACAAAAAGTGTATCATTATGTGTAAAATAAAAATCAGAACTCGCCAGGTTTTTACCACCATTTTGCAAATTAGGAAGATTAAAATGTTCAGAATAAGCTTTATTGGCACGATCATGATTACCTAAAGTAGGTACAACTGTGAAATTTTCCATCCCTTTGGCTTCTATAAAACCACTATATGCCTTTTCATCCCAAGGCAAATTGACTTGATCTCCCAAGCTCATTAAAAAATCTGGATTTTTATTTAACTGTGCCATTTGATTCACAGTATTTTGCCATCCTGCATTATCCGCCTCTAAATCTCCCGAAGCACCTAGTTGTGGATCAGCGACAGCGATAAAATTCGTTTCTCCATTATTATTCGTATCAAAACGACGTATCGGGGATTTTTCTCCATTTACACCGTTAAAAAAGCGATACATGTATGTTGTATTTTCTTCTAAGTGAGGTAGCGTTGCATGAGTATAATTCATTTTTGGTATATCTTTATTTAGCAAGCGTTTTGTGTTGCTACCCTTATGTGTTTCTCCTTCAAGACGTCTTGCATTAGAAAAATCACCCTGCTCGTTTGCTTTTGCAATTTCCACATAACCTTGCTCGTCTGATTCATGGTACCAAGTTAAATTCTTTTCTGTGTCATCTTTACCAATCGTCATAATCGCATAACGATGCTCATTAGATTGTGTTTGCTGTGTAGTTGCTTTTTTATTATCTGATTCCTGATTAGTAAGCTCATTGTTATTTTGTTGAGGCGATTGGTTTTGCTGATTTGTATTCTTTGTTGTAGCCGTTTCATCTGATGTTAACGCTTTGTTCGATTTATGATTATTATCTTCTGTTGTTCCTTTATCTAATTGTTCCTCTTTGTACTGTTGCTCTGAAGTAGCACAATCATTTTTATCCACTTCATTATCCCATTGTTGATTATTTCCTGGGTTATACTGATTGGACGTTGATTGATTTGGTAACTTTGGTTGTTCTTTCGCTGCTGTATATGATTCTTTTTGTTGTTGATTATCAGATGGTTGTATTTGTTTATTACTTTCATCTTGTTGCTTATATGTAATTTGTGTATTTTGGTCTACTTCCTCATCGGCATTTTTAGATAAAGTTAAATTATCTTCACTTAAATTTTGATTATTATTTGCTTTTGACTGTGCCTTTGTATCATTTGCTGCATCTTCCTGATCATTACCCTCAATGTTAGCTACTTTATTAGCAAGTGATTCTGTTTCTAACGCTTTATCTGAAGTTTGTGTGATTGTATCATCGTTTTGATTCGTTTCATTGATTGCTTCTGTTTTTTTCTGTTGATCCTCTACTTCCGATGCACTAGCATCTTGTGTCCCTACAAAAATTCCTGCCGCAGACATCGTAAATATGATGCTCGAGGTGCTTTTTTTCATAAAATAACGCCACTCCTATCTATTTTTTAAGTTACCAATTCATATTGATTACCACGAACGTAACAAAATAGTATTAAGTTCAAATTAAATAGAAGTAAATGTTAAATTAAAAAAGTGAACCAGAAATCTAATTAAAAAGATTTCATAGTCCACCTCATAAAGCTAACTAGTTATAAAATAAGATAAAATTTCACCTGCATTTATACAGTTATCGTAAAACAGTATTTTATGCACCGTGCTAATTATTTATAATTTCTATCCTCCAAAGAACAAATCGACAATATCTGTTGTTCTATTTTTATCTACTTTATAAAATTCTGTATACCCACAATTTTTACATGTTATTGTTGTAAAATTATTATGTTGCAAATCAAATATTTTAGAAAAACCTGAACCTGTCGCTGAAAGTGTTCCTTCTTCAATTTCTGTATGTCCACACTTAACACAACCTTTATGTGTTTCTGCTGCCATTATTTTCCACCCCTTTGTCATAAGCGTTATTATGTACATATCACTGATATGGTCACTTTAAACTTGATGGGATGTTATAGGGATTGTGGCATTTTTTAGGGGTGAATATAGATCGAATTATTAAAAATTCATTTCTCATATGACAAATTTTTGCTTATCGGTTAGCTATGCGGTTTTTATATTTATGATTCATATTTAAAAATTTATAATATGAGTTATCTTATTTTAATTAGCTTTCAGATCATTTACAATTTCATTTTCATCTTAATTGCAAGAATCCCAATTATTACATTATGCGCTTCAATAACTCCCATCATTCTACCTCGTCTTTTTATTCCTTGATTACCACTTAAGATAGATAAATCATGTTGCACATTGTAACTTTAAAAAATAATTTCAAAATAAACCTGCAAAGATTAAGTATATATTCTTAAGTCATTTATATGTTTAAAACTAACCTCTTCTAAAGAAATATCTATAAACAAACTCGATAAAAACAAAACGCACAATCCATTTTCATATCATTTTAAACTACAAAATTATATGGTATTATTTTTATATAATAAATGTTTTATGAATGAGGAGGCTCATATGAAAGAATATCTATTGTTATTAGGTGCTGATCAGTTTCTTAGAGAAAGATCTTATGCAGGTGGCAAAGCAATTGGAGATTTTCAGGTTTGGACAGCTATTAAAAATGCAAAATATCAGTATAATGCTTATTGGGATTTTTGTATTAATGCTAATCCTTTAAACTATGAAGAAATAAAAAATGAAATAGCTTACTATAAAACGCAAGGTTACAAACCTAAATCTATTATTCCTTTAAATGATTGGACACTAAAAGTCGCTAACAAACTAAATCAAGACTACGGTTTGCCTTACCTTGAAGAACAAGTCATAAACGCTTGTAGAAATAAAAGTATAATGAAGTCAATATTTGAAAAGTTTAATATCCCCACACCAAAGTCTATGTATTTTAATAGTGTATTACAATTAGAACAGCTAATGGATGAATTTAATTTTCCAGTAATTATAAAGCCGGTTGATTTCGGAGGTAGTGGCGGTGTTTATTTAGCCAATAATAAACAAGCATGTATGGATGCCTATACTAAATCGAAACAAACGATGGAGATCTATGCAGATGATTTCCAAGTTTCTAAAAGTGGATTTCTGATTGAAGCATTTATTGATAGTGATGACGAAGTTTCAGTTGAAGTACTGTGTGGTCATAATTTCTATGAAGTCATTACTGTTACAGAAAAATATTTATCATCTAGACCATGGTTTACTGAAATGGGTCATTTAGTTCCCAGTTTCAGATATAAAGATAAAAATATTAAAGACCTTGCAATACAAGCTTGTAGATCTTTAGGAATTTCACGTGGAGTTGCTCATGTTGAAATAAAAATTAAAGACAACAACCTCTATGTCATAGAAGCTGCAGCTAGACCTGGTGGTGATGCTATTATGGATTTGGTCGAATCTTCTTATGGCATTAACCCCTACTGCCTTCATATATCTATGTATATTAACAATGACGTAA
Source organism: Staphylococcus sp. GDY8P54P (assembly GCF_017892645.1). Taxonomy (NCBI): domain Bacteria; kingdom Bacillati; phylum Bacillota; class Bacilli; order Caryophanales; family Staphylococcaceae; genus Staphylococcus; species Staphylococcus sp. GDY8P54P. The sequence continues at coordinate 29,124 of NZ_JAESLN010000007.1, forward strand.
AACCTACATATCCATTTACTCCCCAAAAAACTTCTGCCATAGCATTTATGAAAGCTCAAAAAGGTAAAATCATGCATATTCATTATCCAGATGTATCAAAAGATCCTGAAATCAAAAAAATTAATATACTTAAAAAGTTGGAGATATCGTAACTACCCCTGAAAATTGGAGTAATCGTGAAGGACTCATTCAATTGAACTGGCCTGAGTTACCAACTTCAAAAACATATAAACATATTCACAAAGCCAATGAATTAGCAAATAAAATTTTTGACTGTAGTGATGTTCATAATGACTAAATATTTAACCATTACTGCACTATATCGATTTATCTGTGGAGGTTTAATCCTCATTATAAATTGGGAACTCGCAAATCCTGAATCTACGAGTGATTTAGCGCTGGCTACAATCCTTTCATTTGTTCCAGCAATATTCACTCCATTTCTAATAAGGTTATTCTTTAAAAATTATTCAGGTGCTGGCCTGACAAAATTGTCTTTTTTAGTACTATTTTATATAGTCATTATCATAACAGTATGTTACCGAAACGCTTTGCAATTAATTATTCTAAATTTTACCTTATGGATTATATTTTTCCTTTTAGAAACAAGTTTAGAATTTTGGTTTTCACAATTAGTTGAAAAGAAAAGCGAAGTATTTATTAACAAATATAGTTCCCTTTCAATGACTATCAATCAAGTTGCTTTAATGGTAGGCCCTTTGTTTGTTTCAGTGATTGTTAAATTTATTACACTTCGTTGGATATTTATATTGTATGCCTTAATCTATCTACTTCTTTACTTTTCCATTAGGAAACAAAATGAGGATAATCAGCTAACTTCTAAAGATAATGAAGTTCATACTAAAGAATCTGTAAAATTTACACATTACTTTATAAGTATGCTTATGTGGCCAATATTAGGAACTATCAATTTTATGTTACCTACTTTTACAGCTTTTAAGAGTGGTGAAGTTCATGAAGTCGCACTATTGGACTGTGCTTTAGGGTTAGGAATGGCTTTAATTGGAATAATACTCAGCAAATTACGATCTAATAATTGGTTGAATGTATTTTTTATACTAAGTATTGCTATCACTGTTATGTGGTATTTGACTGAAGGAACGCTGGTAATGAAATTACTATTAATGCTATTGTTCGGTTTCACTTTTGGCAGCGCAAGAATTGTTTTCAGAAAAATCATTGTTACAGCATACGCTAGTCATACTGTAAAACATATTTATTCCCTGGGAAATGCTTTGGGGCTACCAGTTCTTGCATTCTGTATTTATCTTGGTATATTCAATTTAAACTTTGTTTGGTTACCATCATTTATTTTGTTAATTATATTAATGCTTTTATTGAAAATTGAACATCACGAAAGGAACACTACAATTGAAAAATCATTTAATTAAAAGGAAAGATATTTATAACAATGTATATTACTCGCAACAAGAAATTAATATCGAAAAATTATATGATCATCTTTATGGAATGATTGAACCAATTCAATATGTAAATATTAATACTCAAGATATATTTCTATTACAATTACAAACAATTGAATATTTAAGTAGCATGGAAAAAAGAAAGCATAATAAAGCATTAGAGAATTTAAAAATTCTAAACATCAATTCAATAGATAATACTGATACCGTACTTTTAAATAATGCTTTAGAAAAACAAGCCACTTGTAAATACACTGATGCTCACCAAAAATATAGAGAATTACTTAATCATAACCCAAAAAACCGACTTGCTTTCTTTGCCCTTCATATGATGGAATTTAATCTTGGTTGGCAAAAAAGTATGCTTGAAACATCACAAATTGTAGTCAATGCTTTTACAAATACAAACCATTCTTTTTATGGATATAGCAAAGGTATTGAATCATTTGCTTTAATTGAAAATGGAATGTTTGAAGAAGCAAAAAATGCAGCCGATATTGCACTTAGTATAAATCCTAAAGATGTATATTCAATACATGCTATGTGTCATTATTTTTATGAAACAGGTAAATATCAAGAAGGCATATTGTGGATGAAAAAAATGAAACCATATTGGGAATGTAATAAAGGTATGAGAATTCATGTTTGGTGGCATTTAGCAGTATTTCATTTATTCAACTTGGATTTCAAAGAAGTTAAACAGATTATGACGAATGAAATCATACGCAAAAACATTGAGAATGGGTTTGAAGATTTAGACGTCACTGCCCTACTTTGGAGATTACATTTATTGGATGAAAATAATATTATTCCTTATAAGTCATTAAACAATTGGGACGATTACTTAAATAATAGTCACTTTATTTTCAATGATTTACATGCTTTAATAGCCTATATATTAAAAGATGAAAAAGAAAAAATTGAATCACTTATTCAACAAATAAGAGAAAGACAATATAATACAATTAATTACGAACAATATAACTTATTAAGTGGCTTTTACGATTTTGCTAGACAAAATTATTCTGAAGCTTCTAAAAAATTGTTTCCGTTATTAAATAATACAAATTTTGGCGGTAGTAACGCTCAAAGAGATATTATTCCAATAACACTCTATTTTTCATTATTAAAATCTAACAATTTAAATGAAACTCGGAAATTATTAAACACCTGCAGAGCATTTAAACATACTTCTAAATTAAAAGAAAAACTATTGTTTGAGTTAGAAGGTGATGATGATTAACACTCTACAATTTATAGAAAATAATGATTTGCGCACTTTCAAAATAACTAGTGATAAAGAGAATAATCTAACTGTTGAAAGTGGTCGTTTAGCCATAATAGAATGTTCTAATAAAAATAAAGTAGCAAAACCATTTCTTATCGGTGTCGGAGAAAAGTTTGAAATACACAAAAATAAAAAGTACTTTATAAATTTATTAGTGTCTAACACACGTATTTCACTTTCAAATCACTATAATCTAGCCATAGAAGATGATGAAAATACTCAAAAACTATTTGCTGATATCGATGACTACTATTTTGGTTACGAAGAAAGATATAAAAAAATTTATAGCATTGGTGCTGATTTATGGGAAACAGGAAAACCAAATGAGTCATTATTAATGGTTTTCCGAAAATATCCAAATATATTTAAAGGGAAAGTTATAGATTTAGGGTGTGGAGAAGGAAGAGATACCATTTTTTTACACAAACAAAATATTGATATACAGGGTATCGACATTTCTCACAGTGCAATTGAAAAAGCAAAAGATAAAATTGGAAACTTTAATGACGAAAAATCTATATTCAGCACTGGAAATGTACTTTATTTAAATAAATATGAAGATGAAACTTTCGACTTAGCTATGAATATGGGCTGCTTACACATGATTAATAAAAATTCAGACAGATTATGTCATCTACAAAATGTTGCAAGAGTCTTAAAAAAGGATGGTTACTTCTTAGTTGATCATTGTAAATCAGAGTGGGGCAAAGGATTCCATACAATAGAGGATTACGATCAAGTTAAAGAAAAATTAAAGAACTTTCATAAAGAAAATTATATAGATAGAATGGTACGAATAAATGGAGAAAAAATAAAAATACCATTAAAAGTTATTCCTTATTTAGAAAAGTCAAAGACTGATCTAATAAAAGAAATCACATACTTTGGATTCGAAGTAGTAGAAACTTTTGACACTGACACAGAATCCTTTGGCAACTCTACATTAGCCCTGTTTAGAAAAACCATTTAGTAGTGCTTAGTATTAGGAAAAGACTGTAAAAATATTCATTTTCAACCTTTTTACAGTCTTTAAAAATATATTATCGAACAATAGTATTTATTCAATGTCTTACTAGGTTTATATGAAAAATCGTTATAATTAACTAAATTAAATTTCAAATTGGCAAATTACTATCAAAGTTTAAAATAATGTAAATATTGAGGTAGTATTGTAATTTCCTCTAATATTTTTCAAATTTAGTTTTTAGCAATTTATCCACTATAATCTTTAGTTACTATCGTCATAAGATTTTTGTATAGTTCCCTATTTTCAATAACTATTAACTTAAGTTTAGATCGGGTTCTCGTCATATTTTGAAACACCATTTGAATAGGATTATAATAATATCTAGGTCCAAAATAACTTAATGTTTTATCCTTAATTGCAAAACTCTTATCTAATATAATAGCCACATTATCAAATTCTTGACCAATAACCCTGTGTGAATTTATTTCTGGTTTAAGCGAAGAATAGTTATCAAATGATGCTGTATTGTATTTAGAAGATGTTAGTGGTAAATATGTCCAAGAAATTTCCTCAAGATAATTTATATATTCTCTAAGGTTAGAATTTGCACCTAAAAAATCAATTTCAATATTTTTATACTCTGCTTTATTCTTTTTATCATTATCAAATACTTCTTTTATAAAATAAGCTATTTCTTTATTTGATCTAATTTTTTCTGTTAGCGTCTCGTGTTTAACATTTTCTAGTACTTGTTTAATTGACTCGATATTATTATAATCTCTCTCTGTATCCCTCAAATATTGTTTAGGATCTAAAGAGAATATTAATCTAGTACCATTTTCTTTTGATTTATTGATAATATCATTAAGTTGAGAAGGATAAAGTCGCTGTGCTTCATCCAATAATATAACATCTAAACTACCAATTTCGTCTAATGCACTACTATCAATGTTTTTAATACTACAAATATTCCATCCTTCTTGTTGCTTTAATTTTTCATGACCTCTATTGAGATAACCACAATGTATTACCATTATTTTTTTCTCATCCTGAATAAATCTTTTAGCTAAATTATAAAGCACTAACGATTTACCAGTGCCTGCTTTGCCTTCAATAATAAAGTGACTCTTAGAATTTTTTATACTTTTAACGATATTTTGTTGATGTTGAGTAAGTATGTATTTATTATCAAGAAATTTTTCTGTGTCATTAAAAGGAGATATTAAATAATTTGATGGTTGAAAAACTTCATCTAAATGAATAAAGTTTGGCGTTCTATATTTTGACATAGTGTCAACGACTTCTTTAGTATTTATTATAATATTCTGATTATTTTTGCTATTATATTTATAAAATACATTTTTTTCACTCACATATGTAATTATATCAACATTCTTTGAAATATATTTTAAATAAAAATAATTTTTTGACTGCTGTTTTAAAATTGCTTTTTCATTTGCTTTACTTTTGAGTTCAATATTTAACACACCTTCTTTGGTATGTTTTAACAGATCAAACTCTGGATTAATTTGTTTTATTTTATAATTCAAATAAAATGAATCGAAATATGATACACTCTTGTCATATTTATGTAATTCTTCTACTAATTTGATAATACAATCTTTTTCAACATCTTTCATGGGTTCTAAATTATATTGTTTCTTTAATAAGTGTATTGCTGCATCATCATTACAAATATTTGATAATGTTTTCAAATTAATAGTTTCCATAATAAAAACTCCCCTTATTTCAAAATTTTCATATATAATCATTCTTTATGTCTAACGATATACTTTTCGAATGAAAAGTATTATCCCCCCTTTAACATACTTAAAAATATATTACTTTATAATTTTCTAAATTAATAACTAACATAGATTTAAACTTACTTCGCAATGAAATTGTTAATGATAGAACCATACAAGAAATTAACCTAATAAAAATCCGCTTAAATAAAAAATATTATAGTTTAATTATTTTCGTAACTTTCATCAATATACACTTTAGCTTTCTCAACATCTTCTTTATTTCTTATTAAAAGAGATAAGTTCCCAGTACCCCAATGATTGATATCAGTCATATCACGCATAAATCCTGTTTCAATAACTGTCTGTTCCATATCTACTTTTACATATATGATTATTTTTTGCTGACTAGGATGCACTTCAAGACAAGCAAAATTTTTAATTCTTTTGAATGCAAAATAATGTTTCAATTCTTTGAATTGGACATCGTCTCCTTTACTCATCATATATTCATACAATTCATAGTATAAATCTGATAACTTTTGGTTAGCCGCTTCAAGATTTTTTGAAGTATACGAACTATTATCTGCTGGAAGTACGATGTTTTTATTACTTTTTTCTTTATACCGTGTTGTAAATGTCGCATTTACTAAATCTAACAATAAAAACTTATCTTCAAAATACTTATATCGATATAATTCTATATTACGATTAATTTGTTTCACAGCATGCTCATCATATTTTGTAAATCCACCAGCAATACACAATAATCGTGGTGATGACCATTCAATTTTATCAGAAACATTTTTGCCCAATTGATTCATTACAAGCAATTCAAACTCTGCTTTATGATCCATAAGCCAGTCCAAATAGAATAACCCTTGATTAATAACATTCTCATTTGTCGTACGTTTATACTCAATAATTACAGGAGAATAGTTTTCATCAATACCCAAAGTATCAATTCTACCTGAGTGGTTTCTCCCTGTAGAATATTCGCTTGCTAAAAAACTAATTCCTAATAATTGCTCTGTATTACATTCAATAATATTCTGCAATGATTTTTCAATCGCAACAGATTCTCCTAGAAGTTCATAAGTATTGTTCTCTTCAATATTAAAAAGTTTTACATCTCCCAAAAGAAAAACCACCTTATTTTAAAATTTACTTATCATTATATATGAATTGTTTAATAGTTCATTCAATAATCATAGTTGTTCTTTAAGATATTCAAATTTTATTTACATAATAGGCCTTTATCAGAACTACACAAACATTTTTTGTAAGAATCCATTTTTATTTTTTTGTAATATCTCAACTTTTTCTTTTTGTTTATTAATTAATTGGTCTATTTTCTTAAAAAAACTTCCTATCTTTTCTTGTTCCTTCAATACAGGCATATCTATATTTATATTTTTTAATTGCTTATATTTTAAATTCCATGTATCAGATGTAAGGCCTTGTGAATTAATTTTAAATGTATGAATCATTCTATAAGTTTTAAATTTATATTCAATAAATGCTGAACTAGTACTTTGAGTTGGGTAAATTACAGTATAAGCTGGGCTAACAATTCCATCATAATCTGATTTACCACTAGCTCCTTGCCACATTCTCATTGAATTATATGCAATATCATCTTTCTTAACGACTTTATAATTACTTTTATCCTTACTTGAATTATCTTTTCTATCTAATTCATTAAATTTAACAATACCACTATTTATAGTTACTGATAGCATTTGCCCTTCACCAGAACGCTCATTTCTTTCTTTTAATTGATTCTCTATTTTGCTAGATTTCCAGTCTGGATAATCATTACCATTCTTATCTTTAAATCGAAGTTCTTGTGAAAAAATCTTTTGCATATATCCCTTTTTCTGTTCTTTTAACTTCTCTAATTTTTGTTCTTCTAATTCGATTTGTCGGTCGAGTTTGCTAAAGAAATTGCCTATTTTATTTTGTTCAAATTTGCTAGGAAATCTCATTTTTAATTTTCCATACTCTTCGCTATTAATACCAGGTTGACCAGACCTAACAGACATTACAGAAACCCAGTTTTCAAATCTCTTTGTTAATGTATTTTGAAATATAAAATTAGCTAGATAATTATTCTTAAATTCAAATTTTATTAAAAATCCTGCAAAATAATAATTTTTATCTCTATCATAATTTGTGTGGATATATGTTTTACCAGTACTTGCACCAGTTCTTGCAAATAATACATCATTTTCATTAAGCAAATACTTTTTATCCAATTTATCAGGTGATGTAAGTTTATCTTTATTAAGTTTTCTGCTAGTTTCATTGATATCAGTTATACGTACATATACATTTTCTCCGTCAAACTCTGTTGCAGAAGCACCAATACCATACATACCTTTGTTACTAATATCTTTTAAATTTTTTTCTTCCCACTCATCTTCAAATTCTGGAAATCTCAATTCTGGTACATACATCTCATTAGTCATGTTTATACACTCCTAATTCTTTTAAATACTCGTTAATTTCTTGTTCTACGTCTGCGATTTCATCATCGATTTGATTTAAGTCTTTTTGAACTTGATCTAAGTCGATAGGTTCTTCTTCTTCAAATGTGTCGACATATCTTGGAATATTCAAATTATAGTCATTGTCTTCAATTTCTTTGAGATTTGCCACATAGCTATATTTATCAACCGTTTCTCTGTTTTTATACGTATCGACAATTTTTTCAACTTGTTCATCTGTGAGATGGTTTTGATTTTTACCTTTTTCAAATTCATTAGATGCATCAATAAATAGGACATCTTGGTCTTCTTCACGACATTTTTTAAATACTAAAACACATGTTGGAATTGAAGTGCCATAGAAAATGTTCGCTGGTAAACCAATCACTGCGTCTAAATAATTTTTCTCTTCGATAAGATATTTACGTATCGTACCTTCAGCTGCACCACGGAATAAGACACCGTGCGGTAAGACTACCGCCATCGTTCCTTCATCATCTAAATAATGCACCATGTGTTGGATAAACGCGAAGTCAGCTTTTGATTTCGGTGCTAGTTTACCGTAATTACTGAAACGTTCATCATCATTGAATTTACTGTCCGCAGACCATTTGGCACTGTAAGGTGGATTAGCGACAACCGCATCGAATTTTTCATCTGAAAATGCTGGATTTTCCAGCGTATCCCCATTTTGAATATCAAAGTTTTCATAACGCACATCATGTAACAACATATTCATTCGAGCTAAGTTGTATGTTGTATTGTTACGTTCTTGACCATTGTAACGGTAGACCGTTGTTTCTTTACCCACACGTAGTAATAATGAGCCTGAACCACACGTAGGGTCATAGACATTTCTTAACTTGTCTTTACCTAATGTCACGATTTTCGCTAAGATTTTTGACACTTGTTGAGGTGTGTAGAATTCCCCAGCTTTTTTACCTGCATTTGCCGCAAAACGTCCAATTAAGAACTCATAGGCATCACCTAACATATCAATTTCCATATCACTATGCACGAATGGTAAATCACCTAAGTTAACCATCACTTTACCTATAAGGGCTGTTCGTTCTTTAACAGTATTCCCTAGACGTGTTGAGCTTAAATCCATATCACTGAACAGACCAATGAAATCTTCTTCGCTATCTTGCCCAAGTGTCGATGTCTCTACTTTTCGAATCGCTTGTGCTAAATGTTCAATGTCAAAGCGTTGATTTTCAATTTCTTTAACCATACTACTGAATAAATCCTCAGGTTCAATAAAGTAACCCACATTTTCAATCAGTTCAGCTTTTAAGTCTTCACGATATTCTTCATCTTCCCATGCTTCTTCATATGTTAAATCTTCACCTGATAATGCTTCTGCGACTTCTGTTTCGGCTTTTTCTGATAAAAAACGATAGAAGATAAGTCCTAAAATATAATTACGGAACTCACTTGCGTCCATATTCCCTCTTAAGTCATTGGCAATGGACCATAAGCGTTTATGTAATTCAGCCTGTTGCTGACGTTGTTTCTCGGTAATTGACATGTTATTTCCTCCATTTATTAAAATGCTTTTTTCTTTGCTTATATAATTATCTTATGTGTTTGTAGCACATGTCAAAACCTCTGTAATATTCATTATCACAAAGGTTTGATATAGTTTCTAGCTACTGTATTTTTCTGACACTTCTTCGACGAATGATGTGACTGCTTTTTTCGTTTGACGTTTTTCTCGTAATTTTTTATCACCCACAAGCTCTTTAAGATGATCTTGGTTAACAATACCGCTATATTCATATTCACCTGTGATATCTTTAAGTACCTGTTCGTCAACCGCCTGTTGTTGCGCAAATTGATTGAATTCTGATTCACGTTTCGCATTTTCAAATAGGATATAAGCTTCATCAATATTGTCCTCTTCAGACAATTCAGGTATAACGTCATCGATAAACTCACGAATCAAATCACGTTTCAAACGTAAAGTTGGATCATCCGCGTTGTCTAACATACGTCTAATTTGTTCACGATTACGTTGTTGTTCTGCTTTATCTTTTAAATCAATTTGTCTGACGAGATCCATGATATAGGAGACATTAATTCGATCATTACGTAAGATTTCGATTTCAAAATCAATATCGTTCAGAATAGAGGCTTTTTCAACTTCACCCCGTTTTGGTTTCACTTCGTCATATATCGCAAAATACTTACTTTTGTAATCTTCAAATTCTTGTTCATCCATACCGATATTTGTTTTTGTAAAGTCAAACTCATCGAAGGCTTTCAATCTCAGCACGAGTTTTGAAACTAAACGGAAAGCTTCTACAAACGCTTTTTTCTCATTTTCATCTTGAACTTGATCCATATCTTGAGGCATTAATGCGACAGCTTTCAGTTCAGCTAACGCATCAATAAACTCCGCTTTATATTCATCATAATCTCTCATTAATACTCGATCTGTGTCTTCAGTTTGAGAGAACAATTTTAAGGCGTTGTCTGTATTTTGTTTCAGATCACGATAATTCACGATTTTACCAAACGGTTTGGTTTCTTTTTCCACGCGATTCGTACGTGAATAGGCTTGGATCAAGTCGTGATATTTTAAGTTTTTATCGACATATAATGTGTTTAATACCTTACTATCAAAGCCTGTTAAGAACATGTTAACGACAATTAAAACATCAATTTTGTTGTCTTTAACACCTTTTTTGACATTTTTAGAGATGTGATTAAAGTATTCTTGGAAGGTATCCGTTGAGAAATTTGTGCCAAAGTTATCATTATAGTCTTTGATGACTTCTTCCAATTTTTCTCTAGAATGTGCCTCATCCACTTCTCCTTCGTTTCGTTCTTCATTAGCGGCATAAGAGAACACGCCTGCGACTTTTAAGGGATGATCATAGTCCTTACTGATCTTTTTAAGCATATCATAATATTTCACAAGGGCTGGAATGCTTTGAACGGTTAATATCGCTGAATACTGTCTGTTTCTTGTATATTTGTCATGATTTTCTGTAATATGACGCGCAATAAGTTCAACGCGTTGATCAGATAACCAAACTTCATCAGTATTAATACCTTCAACCAATTCGTCTGTCTCTGTATCTATATTCTGAGCTTTAATAGTGTTGATATAGTCCACGGAAAAGCCCAATACATTACCATCATGAATCGCATCTTTAATTAAATAAGTGTGTAAGCATCGACCAAAGATGTCCGCAGTACTTCGACCGTCCTGGCTTTGATTTTCTTCAAAACGCGGTGTACCCGTAAACCCAAAATATTGCGCATTATTAAAATGTTGACGGACAATGCGATGCATATCCCCAAATTGACTACGATGACATTCATCAATAATGAATACCACTTTATCTGTCTTATATTGATCTAATGCTTCAGCATTATTCTGAATCGCTTTAGACATTTTTTGAATCGTGGTAACGATTAGTGGTAAGCTCTTATCCTTTAATTGCTTAACGAGCTGTGCCGTATTATTCGTCTTGTCCACGGAACCTTTGGAGAATTTATTAAACTCCTCTTCGGTCTGGCTGTCTAAGTCCTTACGGTCGACAAGGAAAATGACTTTTTTAATGTCATCTTGTTCTGACAATACTTGACTCGCTTTAAAGGAAGTTAATGTTTTACCACTGCCTGTGGTATGCCAAATATAACCATTATTACTCGTTTCCGTTGCTTGATGTATCAAGGCTTCAACTGCATGGACTTGATATGGACGCATGGCCATAAGGATATTGTCTGTTTCATTTAAAATCATATAGCGTGAAATCATTTTAGCGATATGACACGGTCTTAAAAATGTTTCAGTAAATTCATTTAATGTATTGATACGATTGTTCTCTTTATCACTCCAATAAAACATATGACTTTTATATATTTCACCATCATTATTAGAGATATAACGCGTATCGATACCATTACTAATAATAAATAATTGTATGTAGCGGAAAAGACCGGTGTAGTTTTGTTTACGATAACGCATAACCTGATTAAATGCTTCATTGATATCAATGCCACGACGTTTAAGTTCAATTTGAACTAAAGGCAATCCATTAATTAAAATTGTGACATCATATCTCGCTTTATATGTGTCATCTACAGATACTTGGTTGGTGATTTGAAATTTATTTTGACACCAATTTCTCGTATCCAAAAATGATAAATACACTTCAGATTCATCATCTCGTTTCAAAGGCATTTTATCACGCAATATACGGGCACTTTCAAAAATCCCTTTACCATTAATCATAGTTAATAAACGTTGAAACTCTTTATCTGTTAAAGGATCCCCATTTAATTTATCGGCGTGACGTTCATTTAAAATAGAACGGAAATTATCTAATAGTTGTTGTTCATTTCTAATCGTTACAGTTTCATAGCCATTAGATTTTAACTGCTCCATCATTTCAGTTTCTAACGCAAATTCACTTTGGTATACCATAACATCCCCTACCTTTATCTCTATTACAATCAATTATAATATATAAATCTATTTAGGTGGTGTGAATTTCAAATTTTAAGTAATCTCACTAAAACTTTCGCACTCATCAAATTGTTCTATACTATTAAAGACTCTAGTAAATTTAATTTTATATACCTAAAAACCATTAATCACACCAATTTTTATATTCTTCATTCAATAATTTTTCGTTACTAATATTAATTGCTTTCATACATCCTATATTCTTAATCATTGTAATAACCGCCATCAAAATCAAGAAACCAAATATCCAAGCACTGTTCAACTCAAATATTGGCATGATAATAAGTCCAACAATGCCAATTAATAATGTTAAAAACCATCTAACAACATCAATTACTAGCAGTGAGATTTTCTTATTAAACACACTTATATTTTTCAAGCGGTAAATACTATCAGAAATAAAGTAATTATTTTCAATATACTCTTCAGTTATCGGTATACCAATTTCTCTATATTTTTTTCTATAAAATTTAATAATATTTTTTTCTTCTAAGCTATCATCCAATATTTGATATTTTAATACTCTTTGTGAATCAATTATTTTTTGTTTAATAAGTAGTCCGGAAATATTTGACACTTTCATCAATGTAAAACCTATTCTAAGTTTTGATTGATACAACATTTCTACCATAAGTGAAATAAACAATAAAAACATTGAAATACCTAGTAGGACCATACTATAAGAATTAAAATTAAATAAATTCCAATCACTATCATAGTATGCTTGAACAAATAACAAATATGTAAACAACGAGTAGGTTAACATATTAACTAAAAAAATAGTAAATAATGTGAAAAATTTATCCAGCTTATTTGTCAAAATCCTTCTTTCATAGTATGAATGAATGAAGTATGTTATAGGCCCTAATATAGTCATTATCCCACCTATAATTTGCCAGTATTTCGATAATATATGAATCAACTCCATTATAAGACCTCATTTCTATATAAATTTATTTTATTATGAATCATCAAAACACCTTTACAAAGCAACTGCAAAAACCGCATTACTTATGATACGCTTCTGCTTATCAGTAGATGATGCGGTTTTTTTTCTCATTCCCCAATCCTATAGATTCACAAGAACAAAAACATAGACTATCATCTATATAGATGATAGTCTATGTAGTATCTAGGAGGTATAGTTATGTCTTATCAAGAAGTAGCAACAATATTAAAAGTTTTATCTGATCCAAGTAGATTGGAAATAATAGATTTACTTTCATGTGGTGAACTATGTGCTTGTGATTTACTAGAATATTTTCAATTTTCACAACCTACCCTAAGTCATCATATGAAGTCATTAGTTGATAAGAAATTAGTTCTTTCACGAAAAGAAGGTAATAAACATATGTATCGACTTAATCATGAAATTTTTGATCATGTTAATCACAACTTAAACCTTATTAACACATCTAACGAACGATGTGTATGTGAAAATATGAAACAAGGTGAGTGTTGATGACAATATTAGCAATTGTGATTTTTCTTTAACCTTTGTAATTTGGCAACCAAAAGGTTTAGATATTGGTATTACAGCTTTAATTGGAGCTGTCGTTGCGATCATTACGGGAGTTGTAAGTTTTTCCAATGTATTAGAAGTAACAGGTATTGTTTGGAATGCTACCTTAACATTTGTAGCTGTTATTCTTATTTCATTAATATTAGATGAAATTGGATTTTTTGAATGGTCCGCGATACATATGGTCAAAGCTTCAAACGGTAACGGCTTAAAAATGTTTGTTCTTATTATGTTATTAGGATCAGTTGTAGCAGCATTTTTCGCAAATGATGGTGCAGCTTTAATCTTAACACCCATTGTATTGGCGATGGTAAGGACTTTAGGGTTTAATAAAAAAGTGATTTTCCCCTTTATTATTGCCAGTGGTTTTATTGCAGATACGACATCACTACCTTTAATTGTTAGTAACTTAGTGAATATTGTTTCTGCAGATTACTTTGATATTGGGTTTATTGAGTATTTTAGTCGAATGTTTATTCCTAATATATTCTCTCTGATTGCTAGTATTCTCGTCTTATGGTTATATTTCAGAAAATCTATACCTAAAAGGTTCGATACAGAAAATCTTTCAGATCCTAAAAATGTAATCAAAGATCCTAAATTATTTAAGATTTCATGGATTGTATTAGCCGTACTACTCTTTGGATATCTTGTTAGTGAGTTTATACCAATACCTGTATCAATCATTGTTGGTATCATTGCTCTTATTTTTGTAATATTAGCTCGTAAATCTAAAGCAGTTCATACAAAACAAGTCATTAAAGGAGCACCATGGAATATTGTTGTATTCTCTATTGGTATGTACCTTGTTGTATTTGGGCTAAAAAATGTAGGTATTACAACGATTCTTGGGGATGTCCTAACAAATATTTCTGGTTATGGGTTATTAAGCAGTATCATGGGTATGGGTTTTATAGCTGCATTTCTATCCTCTGTTATGAATAATATGCCAACTGTTTTAATAGACGCTATTGCTATTGGACAATCTAATGTAGTGGGTACTATTAAAGAGGGAATGGTATATGCGAATGTCATAGGTTCTGATTTAGGACCTAAAATTACACCAATTGGTTCGTTAGCAACACTTCTCTGGCTACATGTCTTAACACAAAAAGGTGTGAAGATTTCGTGGGGGACATACTTTAAAACTGGAATTATCATTACTATTCCAGTCCTATTTGTAACACTCTTAGGTTTATACCTTACACTAATCATATTTTAAGAAAAGAGGCTTTAATTATGGATAAGAAAACAATTTATTTTATATGTACAGGAAACTCTTGTCGTAGCCAAATGGCTGAAGGTTGGGGAAAGGAAATATTGGGTGAAGATTGGAATGTCTATTCTGCTGGTATTGAAACGCATGGTGTTAATCCTAGAGCAATAGAAGCTATGAAAGAAGTAGATATTGATATATCAAACCATACGTCAGACTTGATTGATAATGATATTTTAAAACAATCAGATTTGGTCGTGACGTTATGTAGCGATGCAGACGATAATTGTCCTATTTTACCACCAAACGTTAAAAAAGAGCATTGGGGTTTTGATGATCCAGCAGGTAAAGAGTGGTCAGAATTTCAACGCGTTAGAGATGAAATTGGCAAAAAAATTAAAGAATTTGATAGTTAAGTAAAAAATTAATCAACGAAATACAAGGAGCTTTTTATGTATAAATATATAAATATATTTTTAGTTGCATTAAAACTTGGATTACTATCATTTGGAGGACCAACTGCCCACTTAGGTTATTTTTATGATGAGTATGTTAAGAAAAGAAAATGGCTTGATGAAAAAGAATACTCAGATTTAGTAGCGCTATGCCAGTTTTTACCTGGACCTGCAAGCAGCCAAGTTGGTATTGGTATAGGAACTATTAGAGGAGGAATTCTGGGCGGAATTATTTCTTTTATTGGTTTTACACTTCCTTCTGTGATTATACTTATGGTTTTTTCAGCATTAATTATTAACAATGATTCTAGTTTAACTTGGATGCAAGGATTAAAACTAGTAGCTGTTGCCATTGTTGCCCAAGCCGTAATAGGTATGGGTAAAAAATTAACTAATACTAAAAGTACCATTACATTGGCATTATTTGTTCTTATATTATCTCTAACAATCGATAATCTTTATATTCAAGTAATCGCATTATCTATTACTGGTATATATGGTCTTATCTTTTTAAAAGAAACCTCTACAGATAAAAATTATTTAAGAGTGAAGACATTTAAATTACCTAAAATGTTAGGTTTTATTTCAATTTCATTATTTTTTTTACTATTAACTGTATTACCTATAGTTAGTTCTATGACGAATAATTTATGGCTTAGAATGTTCGATAGTTTTTATAGATCTGGTTCTTTAGTGTTTGGAGGTGGTCATGTCGTATTACCTTTATTAGAAAATGAGTTTGTACCACAAGGTTTAATATCACCTGATAGCTTCATAACGGGTTATGCTGCTGCTCAAGCTGTACCCGGACCATTATTTACGTTCGCTTCATATATTGGCATGTCTATAGAAGGTATTGGAGGAGGAATTTTGGCTACTATCGCTATATTCCTACCAGCATTTCTATTATTATTTGGAGTGTTACCATTTTGGGATGATATTAAATCTAACACTTATGCTGAAGGTTTTTTAAAAGGTATAAGCGCGGGTGTAGTAGGTATTCTTATCGCTGCATTTTATAATCCGATTTGGGCTTCAACTATTAAATCAGAATTAGATTTTGTTCTAGCTAGCTCATTATTCGTATTCCTAGTTTATTATAAATTACCTTCCTGGTCTATTGTGCTAATAGGCATTATAATAGGTATAATGTTTTACTAATCTTTCTCGTTCATAATCAAAGAATAAATTTTATAAGTATAGTTATTAAAGTAACCATTATAAATTAAAATAATTGATTTCGTGTAATTATAGTATCTTATCTCAATGTAAAAGATAGTAAAAACCATTAATTATGTAGTGAGCCCAAAAAGTAAAACTTATTGGGCTCACTACATTTCCACTAGAAAGGGGTTTATATTAATTTTATAAATCTATTGCTATTATGACTAATTAGGAATCATATCTATATTTCTTTTAAACTTCTATTTATTCTAAATAATCTTGGTGGTATTATAATATCTGATTGTCTTACAATAACAATTTCATAGGATTACTCACTTTTCCACATCTTTAAATTATTTTAATGATTCTGGGAAATCTTGATAGCCTTCTCTAATATTCACGACATTTTCATAGCCTTTGTTTTCTAATATACCCACTGCGATTGAACTTCTAACACCTGACTGACAATGTACATATATTTTATCTTCTTTATTAAATGGAATATTTTCATTTAATAATTTACCATGCGGAATATTGACTGCTTGATCTAAGTGCCCATTATTCCACTCTTCATCATTACGTACGTCAAGTATATATTCTTCTTTACCAGTCATATCAACGCTATGGATGGATTGGGTTAAAATTTCTGATTTTGGTAAACGATAACCTGCTACATTATCAAAGCCAATTAATTGTAAAGTATGTGTTGCTTGCTCAACGGTAGATTTATCACCAATTAAATCTATACTGTTTTCATAGTCTAAATACCAACCGATTTGGTTAATGAAGTTTTTGTTGTAAGGAATATTGATTGTACCTTCAGTATGACCGCCATGAAAGGCTTCTTTACTACGAAGATCAAAGGCTATTCTTACATTATCTAAACTAGGAAAAACGTTGTATGGTTGATACATGTTCATACCAAACTGATTAATTTTTTTCATCTGTGCAAAGTGATGGGGTGGCGCTGGTTGATTTGATGTTAATGTTTCAACAAATTTAGATTCATCTGTCACATTAAATGCCCAGTTATTTATTTTTTCGTAACCTAGCGTAGACATTGGTATAGCACCTAATGCTTTACCACATGGGCTGCCAGCACCGTGTCCAGGCCATATTTGAATATAATCTGGTAAATCTTTAACACCTTCTATAGATTGGTACATCTGTTTTGCACCAATCTCTGTAGTACCTTCCATTTGTACTGATTTTTCTAGTAAATCAGGTCTACCGATATCACCAACAAAAATAAAGTCACCACTAAATAAACCCATTGGAACACTTGAGCCGCCACCTTCATCTGTGAGTAAGAAACTAATACTCTCTGGGGTATGACCAGGTGTATGCAAGACTTCTAATTTAATATTACCTACTTGAATAATATCTTGATTTTTAACAAAATTTGTATGTTCCGGCATATTTTGATAACTTAATTGATCATCACCTTCGCCAGATACATATATATTGGCGTTTAAACGTTCTGCTACGTCCCGAATTCCAGAAGCAAAATCAGCGTGAATATGTGTTTCTGCAGCTTGTGTAATTTTAAAACCTTCGCTATCTGCAACTTCCATATATTTTGTTAAATCACGAACAGGATCAATTACTATTGCCTCTCCTGTACGTTGACAGCCAACTAAATAAGATGCTTGAGATAAATGATTATCGTAAAATTGTTTGAAAAACATTATAAAACTCCTTTTTTAATAGATTTAATTAGATGAATAAATTATGATTCGCATTTTCTGTATCACCAATATAAGTACCTACTCCACCGTACTCAACTTCGTCTCTGAGCTCTTCTTTCTGAATTCCCATAACATCCATGCTCATCGTGCAAGCGATTAATTTGATATCTTGGTCGATTGCTTGGTCAATGAGTGACGGTAAGGAATCAACATTTTTCTTTTTCATTACGTAGCGCATCATGATATTACCTAAACCAAACATATTCATTTTAGATAGCGGCATGCGTACAGGTGTTTTTGGCAACATCAAGTCAAACATTTTTGCGATACCTTGCTTTTTAACATGAACGGATTGGTTCTTTTTCAACGCGTTGAGTCCCCAAAAAGTAAAGAAAATAGTTACGTCTCTGCCTGCAGCCTTAGCGCCATTCGCAATAATCATTGCTGCCACTGCTTTATCTAACTCACCACTAAATAGTACAATTGTCGTACCTTTGGCAGTATGGTTCACTTCCAAGTCTTTTGGTTTTTCTTTTTGAATAATGGCATTAATTCCATTATTACTTTCATCCAGTTTAACTAACGTATGTCCTGTTTGTTTGACCCAGCTTTTAATGTCACTAAAGAACCCAGGATCTGTAACTGTAACCTCGATTTGCTCGCCTACTTCGATATTTTTCACTTCTTTACTGATGTTTACAATTGGACCTGGACATTGAAGACCACTATAGTTAAATTGTTTACGCTCTGCTTTAATTGCTACATTAGTATTTTCTTCAAATGTATTATCATCGTCGTTTTTTGCTTCATACGCTTTATAGCCACCGTCTAAATTAACAATGTCGTAGCCTTGTTCAGCTAAATATTCGCTCGCTTTAGCACTTCTGGTACCACTTTTACAGTGTACAAAATAGGTTGTGTTTTTATCTTTATTGAACGATTCAATCTTATCTACAGGATGTAATGTCGCACCATTTATGTGTGCAAGCTCATATTCTTCTTGTGTTCTAACGTCAATCAGTTGACCTTGTGCACCCAATTTTTCTAATTCTTGTTTACTGAAATTGTTGATATGGTTTTCGTTATATTGTTTCATAATATCCTCCTAATAAATACCTGTAGGGGTATATTAACAGTTTGTTTACGCCGTTTCAAATACCGTATGGGGTATTTGACATTTTCGATTCTATCTATTATTATGATTTTAATCAATTAAAAGTGGAGGAAATAACTATGCATTATGATAAAAAAATGATTAATCGTATTAATAGAATACAAGGGCAACTCAATGGCGTTATTAAAATGATGGAAGAAGAAAAAGATTGTAAAGATGTCATTACTCAAATCAGTGCATCAAAAAGTTCAATCCAACGTTTGATGGGAATTATCGTTAGTGAAAATTTAATAGAATGTGTAAAAGCAGCAGAGGATAATGGTGAAAATTCAGAAGAATTGATTAATGAAGCCGTTAACTTATTGGTAAAAAGTAAATAATGGATATTTCAACTGTTATTATGATGTTACTTATTGGAGTGTTCGGAGGCTTTATTTCGGGTATAGTAGGTATCGGTGGTGCTATCATTATTTATCCAGCTATTTTATTATTACCGCCACTATTTGGTGTTCCTCCATACAGTGCATACATCGCTTCAGGACTTACTTCCAGTCAAGTCTTTTTCAGTACTTTAAGTGGGTCATTAAAAGCGCGAAAAAAAACAGAATTCTCCCCGCCATTAGTTATTTATATGAGTGGAGGTATGATTACAGGGAGCATGTTAGGCGCATTCCTAGCAAATTTATTTAATGCTGCATTTGTAAATACGATATATATTATCATTGTTTTACTCGCATTAATTTTAATGTTTATTAAAGTCGAATCTCGTTCAGGCGAACCTGCTTTTAATAAACCTTTACTAGTTATTATAGGTCTTTTCGTTGGTATTATTTCGGGTATAGTTGGAGCAGGCGGCGCTTTTATTATTATTCCTATATTGCTAGTTTTATTCAAATTACCAATGAATATGGTAGTTGCTAATAGTATAGTAATTGCTTTTATATCTTCAATTGGCGCCTTTATCATTAAACTTATACAAGGTTACATTCCTTTAGAAGACGCGTTATTTTTAATAATAGGAAGTATTATCTTTGCTCCCTTAGGTTTAAAATTAAGTAAAAAGATCCCTAACTTCATACAAAAATGGATTATAAGTATTTTAATCATTGTTGCAATTATTCAACTTATCTTTTAATCAATGAAATTTGTCAGGCAACTCCTGATATTTATAATTATACACACCAAAAATTAAGTATTAGTATCAAAAAATAGCATTCAATAACTATGGATATCGTAAAGGGATTAGAAAAGAGAAACATAAAATCAATAATAAAGAATTCGATTATTCAAAAGACCTTTGTGACATTGTATCAAAAAAACAAAAAGCCTATCATTATCTATTTAAATCTTAGTGATAAAGTACAAGAATTAAATCGCTTTACAAGTGTCATGTTTATTATCTTTATATTATTTAACCTAAACTGAAAATCCACCCAATTAATCTTTAAATTGGGTGGATTTTCAGGATTATTTATTATATGGCTCTGCGTATTGGCTAATGATGCGGTTTTTAATTATATAATTTCAATTAATAAGGCAATGAACAATTTTTTGATAAATGTTATTCTTCTAAAATTCTTTTTAATTTACACACTAAAAATATTCTCCTTAACAATAATAAGTTTTTTAAATTATTGATTAAGGAGAATATTTTTTATATCTATTTATTTCTCAATTTAGAATTAGATTTTTAGCGTGCTTCCAATTCATTTCCTGTCATCCATTTATGATTTTTAATGATTTTACCATTATCTTTGGATTTGTAATCAACCACGTAAACAGTAGTCTTTTTCACGTTATCTATATTGGCTGTAGCACCTTTCATACCAGACATATGACTTGCTTCTAATTTAACAGTATCGCCCTTACTAAATCCATCTTTAGGTGCATCTTTGATCTCTTCGTTTACAACCCATTTATGATTGTTTACTTTTTTATTTCCATTTGTGGGTTTATAACTTACAACATAGGCATATGTTTTATACGCACCTTTTACAGTAGCTTCTGCACCTTTCATACCTGGCATATGCCCTGCTGTAATCGTTACTTTATCTCCCGCTTTAAATTCACCTTCATTAGTCGATTTCATATCTTCAGGAACTTTAATTTCATCATTATGCTTCATATGGGTCTCACTTTTTTGATCTTTAGTATTTTTATCTTTTTCATCATTATTGGAGCAAGCTGATAATATTAGTAATGACCCTAATATCATAAAAAATAATTTTTTAATCATAATAAAACGCCTACCTTTTATTTTAATTTTAATGTAAAAGCATTAATTGCAACGATAATCGTACTTAATGACATTAAAATAGCACCTATTGCAGGTGATAAAATCAAACCAATAAATGCTAAAACACCGGCTGCTAAAGGTACAGCAACAATATTATAACCTGCACCCCACCATAAGTTTTGCACCATTTTTCTCATAGTATTATTTGAGAGGGTCAAGAAATGGATAATATCTGATGGATTACTTTTAACGAGTATAATATCAGCTGACTCAACTGCTACATCCGTTCCGGTACCAATTGCAATACCAATATCTGCTCTTATAAGACTTGGTGCGTCATTGATACCGTCTCCGACCATCATTACTTTTTTACCACTACGTTGATAATCTTTTATGATACTTTCTTTATCTTCTGGCTTGAGTTGTGCATGCACACCACTAATACCTAATTCTTTTGCGACAGCTTTTGCTACTTCTTTATTATCACCTGTAAGCATGACTGGTGTAATATTTCTTGATAGTAAATCAGCTACCATTTGTTTTGAGCTTTCTTTAATTTGATCTCCTTGAGCAATCATGCCAATGACTTGTTGTTCATCAATTAAATAGCTGATTGAATTGCCTTGTTGTGCTAATTTTATAAATAAGTCATTGTCATAATTAAGCTCATGTTTATCAAGATAAGAAACATTTGTTATTTTATATGTTTTATTATCAATTATACCTTCTAATCCGACACCTGGAATGTTATTGACATTTTGTGGATTAGCAGATGAAACATTTTTACTTTTTGCAAAATCAACAATACTTATAGCTAATGGATGGTTAGACTGACTTTCTAATGAGGCGAAAAGGCTTATTATAGTATCGTTGCTTAATCCTTCTTTAAAACTTTCATAATGATTCACAGAAAAGTTACCCTCAGTTAAAGTACCGGTTTTGTCCATCATTACATAATCGATATGTTGAGCCATTTCTACAGACTCTCTATTTTTAATAATTAAACCATTGTGGGCAGCTATAGAAGTAGAACGTGCAGTAACTAAAGGTATTGCCAGGCCTAAAGCATGTGGACAAGCAATGACTAATACAGTTACGAGACGTTCGAGTGCAAAATCAACATCTTTTTGAATGAGCATCCAGACGATAAACGAAATCACGCCGACACTTACAGCAAAGTAGAATAAATAACCCGCCACTTTATCAGATAACAATTCAGCACTAGATTTATCATTTTGTGCTTGATTAACAAGTCTCATAACTTGAGAAAGATATCCATCTTCTCCAACAGCTGTAACCTTGACTTGTATTGTTCCAGATCCATTAATAGAACCCCCAATAACGTTGTCATTTTGATTTTTTTGTACTTTTTTTGATTCTCCAGTGACTAGGGATTCATCTATGGATGTTTGTCCTTGAACAATAATACCATCTGTTGGAATGCTTTCTCCGGCTTTTACTTCGACGACATCATCAGTCATGATCTCTGATATTTTAACTTCTTCGCGTTGACCATTGTCCATAACTTTAATAGCACTATTAGGTAAAAGTTCTGCCATTTTCTTTAAGGCATCTCCAGCATTTCCGACAGCATTCATTTCTATCCAATGTCCTAATAACATAATTAAAATTAAGGTAGCTAATTCCCAAAAAAAGTCCATTGTATGACCAGTTGCACTACTAAAGTTATTCATATAAAAAGCATACAAGCTATAAATATAAGCTACCGAAATGCCTAGGGCAACTAAGGTCATCATGCCTGGTTTTTTTGCAGCAATTTCATCTTTACCACCAGACAAGAACGGTTTACCACCATAAAAGAATAAAATTGTACCTAATATTAACACTACCCATTCAGAACCTGGAAATGTGAATTGAAAAGGTAATTTAACGCCCATCATTGGCGATAAAAAAATGATAGGTATTGCAAAAATTAATGAAACAAAAAACTTAGCTTTAAAATTCCCATGATGATGTGCATGGCCACTATGTTGATTATGTGATTCATGGTTATCATGATGCATTTGATTGGAATGATTCATGTGATTTTGATGCTTAAGCTCTTCACCATTATTCTTCAAATTAACTCCTCCTATTTATGAAAATATTATATTAGCTATACTTATACTATAACACATACCCCTTAGGGGTATAAATGTTTTCGATTTATCTACTTTTATGGATTTATATAATTCCGAAACTTATGTCTACACGTCCTACATTAGACCTTGTCATCGATATTTAAAACAATGTTTTAATTAAAAGATCTAATCTTAACTATCGCATGACAATACACTCTGACCAAGGTTATCATTACCAAAACAAGTCATATATTAATATTCTTAAAGAAAATAACGCATTTCAGAGTATGTCTAGAAAAGCAAATTGTCTAGATAATTATTTAAAGAAGCCAGTAAATGAATTTATAATAAACTCATTTACTGGCCATTTTTCTAGTATTTATGCTCAGTCTCTTCAAACTATATTAATCCTTTTTTGATTCTCAAATTCTACGCCACAATAGCTGCATTTTATTAAAGATACTATATATTCAATCAATTTCAAAGTGAGTTACATACAACCTATTTTTTAGTTTTATTTGTGATATGTCTCTGCTTATCAGTGATTTTGCTAAAATTTTTATATCGCTTAAAAAATAGGCAAGTTAGTATTTAAATAACTCGCCTATATGTTTGCAGAAATATCATTTAATTCAAAAATTATGTTATTTAAATTCTAAACTAATATTAAATGATAGGTTTCTGTTTACAATAGATTTATCAGCACCTTGCTTGGTTCCTCTATTTTTATGGGATGCTTTATATTCCTGAGACTCTTGCCAATGTTTGTAAGCTGCTTCGTCTTGCCAAAACGTAATGATAACATGATGTTCATGTGTACTATGTGGCTTTAGAAATAATAGATTTTCAAACCCTTCAGTATTCTCTAGATGTTTATCTCTATTTAAGAACACACGCTCGAAGTCTGCCTCTAAACCAGGATTAGCATATAAATGGTTTAAAACTGCATAACCATATTGTGGCAAATCATTAATTTGTTCTAATATAGTATAGTGATATGTCACATTAAATCTATTAATAGTTACCTCATTATTATTTTTGTCTAAATAAATACGATGTATTTCATTTTTCAACAAATGAATCACTCCTTTTTATTGGATGATATGTCAAAATTGCTTAAATTTATCCATAACATAATCTCTACTATTTTTATGATTCACGATAGTCTGTGGATAATCTTTTCCAATTTCAATATGATAAATTTCTTGTAACTTGTCTTTATATTTAGTTGGATCATGAATGTATTTACTGCTCACATCATTAAATATTTCTAGCTGTGTTTTAATAAAATACCCTTGCGCATCAAAACGCTCACTTTGACGTATAGGATTAAACATTCTGAAATAAGGCACTGCATCTGTTCCAGTTGATGCTGACCACTGCCATCCATGTACATTAGATGCATTATCATAATCTATCAAATACTGTCTAAAGTACTCCTCCCCCCAAGTCCAATCAATAAATAAATTTTTCGTTAAAAATTGTGATACGACCATTCGTAAGCGATTATGCATATATCCTGTACGATTCAGCTTCTTCATTGCAGCATCAACGATTGGGTAACCAGTTTGACCTTTTTTCCATACTTCAAAATGTGTTTTATTATACGACCATTGCATGTTTCGATATTTTTCAGAAAAGGATTTAGTTGCCGTTTCTGAATACTGTGTCATTAACACATAATAAAATTCACGGAATAGAACCTCTCTTATAAAAGCTTCAAAATTTTTTTCATCGCTCTCATAATCTTCAAGTAAATCATTTATAATTTCACGAATATCGAGTAGTCCATATGCTAAATATTTACCTAATCCACTAACAAAATCCTGCGACACATCGTCAGTCAATTTATCATAATGAGCTATGTCACCATTTAAAAAATCATCCCAAGCTTTACGAACTAACTTTTCTATATCTTTATTATTTTCAAATTTTAAGTCACTTTGATTTGAACCCTTTTCCGCAATTTGAGACAACTGCTTAAATTGATAACTTTTTTTAGGGGTGTGTACTAAGTCCTGACGATTTGCTTTATAAAAACTAGTAAATACTTTATAAGGCTGTTGCTGTTTATTAAAAGTCTTTGTTGGCACAAAATAATGATTCACGCGCTGTCCAATTACTGTAACTTGGTGATTTTCAAAAGCCTTTTTTACATGAGGATAGTCATATATTTCTTTGTGATAACTCATAATATCTTTTGCTACTAATACGTGAGATAACGCCAATGTTTCTGCTAATTCACCTAGCTTTTCGTATGTGACAATATAAGGTTGTATATCATGCTTATCTAAAGCATTTACAAATCCTTTTACAACTTTATAGTAATAGTTACGTTTTACTTCTGATGCGTCAGTTAAATCTTCTAAAGGTAAGATAAAATACAATTTATTTATCTCATTTTGATACTTCACTATATATTGAAAAAGTGGATTATCTTTCGTTCTAAAAACTCTGTTAAGTATGACTCCTAAATGCATTTTATTGCCTCCCAGCTTGTTTCATACAAATTCACTTTATAATTGTCCTTTAACTTAAGATTGTGTTTTCAATCATATACCCGTTTTAACTTTTGTATAATTCACTAAAAAATAAAATAAATTTTAATACCTTACATATTATAGGCAACTTCAGGGTATATTATTATCAGAGGTGATTAAATTATGAATAACAAACAATTACAAAATGAAATTGAAAATATATTAAATACATCAAAAATAGGTGTCCTATCTACTGCACATAACAATACACCTAATAGTAGATACATGGTATTTTATAATGATGGACACACACTTTATACTAAGACAAGCATTGAGTCTAAAAAAATTGCTGAATTTAAAGATAATCCCAAAGCTCACGTACTTATAGGTTACGATGAAACGAATAATCGTAGTTTTCTAGAAATTGATGCTAATGTTGAAATACTGAAAGATCAAGAGACTATTGATTGGATTTGGAACAAACAAGATAAGTCCTTTTTTGACTCTAAGGATGATCCAAACTTGTGTGTAATTAAAGTAATACCAAAATCCATAAAAATTATGAACGATAAAAAATTAGACGCACCACAAACCATTACGTTCGATTAGTTAAAAAGGCGAGCCTAGGACATAAATAGATGTCTCAGGCTCGTTTTCAATTTGGCAGTAGGTGACTGAATTGAAAATGCGATTATATCAAGCTTTTTTCAATCCTAGTCACCCTTGCCGGGGTGGGACTACGAAATCTATATTAGAAAATTTGATTTCTGTCCCACTCCCGTTTTTATATACCATTATTAATATCTTCTAACATAGCATCAACTGTAATTTTAGCACTCGTCAGTACAATTGGCACTCCTGCCCCTGGATGAACACTAGCTCCAGCAAAATACAAATTTTTGTAATCTCTGCTCACATTCGGCGGTCTGTAATAGTTACTTTGCGCTAAAGTAGGCATTAAACCAAAGGCTGCTCCAAATTTAGCATTATAATCTCCTTCAAAATCCTTAGGCGTATAAATAATTTCTGTCACAACTTGCTTTTTCAAATCTTTTAACGCTTTAATCGTAGAAAGCTTATTGTAAATAATATCTTTCACTTGTATGATTGTTGACTCATCAGACCAATCCGTATCACCTGTTTTCAATTCTGAAACGGGCATCAGCACATAAATACCTGTTTGACCTTCTGGCGCTAACGACTGATCTTCCACACTAGGAGCGTATACATATATTGATGGATCTTGGGATATTTCCCCGGAAAATATTTCATTGATATTATTATCAAAATCCTTTGAAAATATAACATTATGTAACAAGATATCTTCAGATAAATCTTTATCAACCCCTATGTACATTAAAAAGGCTGAGCAAGAATAGTCCATGTTATCAATTTTCTGTGTCGTATACTTCTTAGGATGATGTTCATTTTTAATTAAAGATGAAGTAGCATATGGAAAATCAGCAGTACAAATTATTTTGTCATACTTTTCTATATGTCCGTTTACTTTTAGTCCCTCCGCACGCTTATACCTACTATCAATGATAATTTCTTCAACGTTTGCGTTGGTATAAATTTGAGTACCTAATTCTTCATTTAGCGTTTGAAGCGCTCTGACAAAGCTATACATACCACCTTTTATAAAGTGAACACCAAACATTAACTCTATCATGGGTATAATTGAATACAATGACGGGCTTCGTTTAGGGTCGATACCTATATATAATGTTTGAAACGCTAAAATCTTTTGGATTTTTTCATTATCAACATATTTTTCAATTAAATTATCTGCTTTATCAAATGTTTTGAGTTTCATACCCTGATATATAGTAAAAGGATTATAAAAATCCGTAGGTTTTCTAAACGTACGTTCTAGAAAATATTTTCGTGCTATTTCGTATCTTTCGTATATATCTGTTAAAAAGGACATAAAACCATATGTAGAGTTAGGTTCAATACCTTCAAGCATATTTCTTAATTGAGCAAGATCTGTAGGAACGCGAATTTGATCTGTTTCACTAAAATAAACATCATATATATGTGATAATTGTTTAATTTCCAAGTAATCATTCATATTTTTTTGAGCGTAATTAAAAACGTCTCGATAAATCTCAGGCATCATTACGATGCTTGGTCCCATATCAAATGTAAATCCATCTTGCTTGATCTGATTCATTCTGCCACCTATTTGTTGGTTCTTTTCATATAAATCTACTTGGTGACCGTTTGCTGCTAATCTTGAAGCTGCAGCTAAACCTGAAACACCGCCGCCTATAACTGCAATCTTCATAATGTTTCACTCCTATTATATTTCGCACTAAGTTCACGATAAATTTTCATTTTTTTCAATTTGCTTACATATACTTTCTTATGCAACGTATAGTTTGCCTTCCTTACTTCCACAAGTATTTCATGATAAGCTATCGCAGCTAATTCGATAATGTAACGTACCTCTTCGTCAAAATAATTAATACCGTTTAATGCAATATCATATAACCTAACTGCCTCTGTAGCGTAACTTTCCCACAGTTCTATATAATTTGGCGTAACTCCTTCATAATATATAGAATGTAGATTAACTCGATATTGAGCTAATTTTTCTACACTTAGATAAATTCTTCCATTTTGAAAATCTTCGCCGACATCTCTTAAAATATTAGTTATTTGCATTGCCTTGCCTAAAGCAATCGCAGCTTCTTCAGCTTGCTCGAAATTATTTTCATTTGATGAAGTTAATATAGGAGTTAACAATTCACCGACAGTACCTGCCACACCATAGCAATACTCATATAAATCTGAATCAGTTTTCATTTCTTTTAAAACTAAATCTTCCTTCACATATTGAATTAAAGATTCAAAAGGTTTTTTAGGTATTGAATATGTATTCAATGTATTACTTAAAGCATTCATAATAGCTGCATCACTTTGATACGCTTGAATATAATCACAATCGCTATAAATCACATCTAAATCTCTAGCTATGCCGTTTAATTGCTCAAGGTCTTTGTATTTATCAATACTGTCATCTATAATTCTGCAAACTGCATAAATAGCCCAAATTGCTTTTTTCCTTTTTAAATCCAAAAAATCAAAGGCATATGAGAACGTTTTTGAATGTTCTTTCATTATATTGTGACAATGGTTATAATCTCTCTCTAATTGATTCATTTATTGGCCTCCTCAGTAAGCCTAGAACTTCTTGACATTTGTATAAAAAACTAAGCTATAAATCTATTCTACGGCCTTTCCAATATATACGTTTGAATACATTGATATCTAACCATGATTTAAAAAATATCACGACAAAGCATATGAAGAGCAGTGGATGACACAAACTCGCAACGATATTAAAATTTCCTGTTCTTCGAATAAATATATGAAATTGTATCGCATATATAAAATATAGAGTAATAGCTAATAATATATATAACGAGCCTAAATTAATTGAAAAAATTATCGCTAAAACTGTTGTAAGTGAACCAAATAGCCATAAAAATACAAACGTAAGCGTAGACTTTTTAGTTACTTGAGAGCCAAGTGCAAAGTGTTTACTCCAACCCTCTAGTAGCGCTTTATATCCTTGAGAATACATTCTAAAATTCACTACGCCTTGGCCTTCATGCAAACTAACTGGCAAACCTTGCTGATTATATGCTTTATTTATTGCAAAGCCTTCAATGATTTGATTTTTAGCTTTCAAATGTCCTTGTGTCAATTTATAATCTTGCTTATTTGTCACAAGGACTGGTCCAAACGCGCCTTGCTCATTATTTGCTGATTTCGTGATTGAAAATTGATTCATACCTACGATTGTCATTAAATTAAAAATCGCCGATATATTTTCATAGAGCTTTTTTATCTTGTGATAAGGTTGTATTGACAACAAACCTTTACCACCTTGTAAATCATATTGATTGGCTATATTTTGAATACTATCATCACAAGCAAACTGAACATCAGCATCAACAAACATTAATAAATCATGCGTTGCATATTTGTTACCTTGCCAACAAGCATGTGACTTACCTTGCCATGTAGTATCATTTTCAACAGTATATACGCTCGCACCATAATATCTAGCGACAACTTGTGTCTCATCAGTTGAACCATCATCCATAACAATTACTTCTATTTCTTGCTCTTTACTTATACTGTTAAGTAATTTAGGTAAGTTCTCCGCTTCATTTCTAGCAGGTACAATAATACTGACGGCTGTCTGACCTCTTCCTTTTCCGGAGTTATTTATAATCGCTCGACGCGCATACATACACATTCCACTTATTAGTGATAGTATCGTCAATACTATTGCTATTATATAAAGTATCATTCAGCCTCAACTACTTTCTCCATTAATAATAGCTTCTGCTACTTGCATACCACTCAAAGTAACCATAGGCATACCAGCGCCAGGATTTACAGAACCACCTACAAAGTACAAATTTTTGAAGTACTGACTTTTTTTAGGAAATTTAAAACCTTTATTTTTCTTCTTATTGGATACTACACCATATATAGCTCCTTTATTAGAATTGTATGTATTTTCTATATCATGTGGTGTCCATACGTCTTCATATACAATGTGCTTTCTCAAATCTTTCAAGCCCATGGACTCTAATTTATCCAATATACGTTCTTGGAATTGCAGATATTCTGCTTCACTAAATGACTTACTCTGAATGTACGGTATGTGTGGCAATATTTTTATATTCTCGTGTCCCTCTGGCGCCTGTGTCTTATCTGTTTTATTTGTATTCACTACATAAATAGTCGGATCTTCAGGCAAAACATACTGGTGAAAAACTTGATCATAATTAACTTTAGAATTACTTGAAAAGAAAAAGTTATGATGTTGAAGCTCTGGATAACTTTTGTCCACACCAAGATGCATGACATAACCTGAACTAGCTGGCTCAAATTTACGTTCCAATTTGTTTATTTGGTTTGCATCAAAATTCAATAAATACTTATAAACAGGGATTACTTCCATATTAGATATAATGTAATCTGCATATATTTCCTTATTACTTTCTATTGTTATCCCTGTCACCTTATTTTGACTATTATAATTGATACGTTTTACAGGGGTGTTAAAATGTATGCCCACACCTAATTTTCTCGCTAATTGTTCCATCGCTTCCGCTAACTTATGAATGCCACCATCTACGTACCACAAACCTTCCTCATGTTGCATTTGAGGTAATAAACTCAATACAGCCGGAGCATCATAAGATGAGGAGCCGACATATTTTATGAAATAACCTAGCATTTCTCTTAAATATGGGTTATCTACCCTTTTATTAATGGCTTGTTGCATTGTATGAAAATAGTCGAATTGTTTTAAAGCTGAAAATGGACCATGATAACGAATGATTGCATACATCGTATCTAACCCCTTATCAAAGTAGCTTTTTTCAGCAACTTGATGTATCTTTTGTGCGTAACTAAAAAACGAAGAAAGTTGCTCTATATCCTTATTTGTTAACGATTCATTATTTGTTAACATATCTTCCATGGATTCATATAAATCTAAAATTTGACCATCTGGATAAACGTTTCTAATCTGTAAACTTAACTTACGAATGCTAACATAATCTTCTAGCCTTTCATCACATCGTTGAAATAGGCGTTGAAATACTTTAGGCATGGTTAAAATTGATGGACCGAGATCAAATCCATAGTCATCTATGTCTAACCTATTTACCTTTCCACCGATATGCTTATTTTGTTCATATAAATCCACTTGATAGCCTGCTTGAGCCATACAAATTGCACTGGCAATCCCTCCCAAGCCACCTCCTATGACAACCACTTTCTTATTTCCCATTTAATCACCTTTTCTTTTTTGTAATTTATTATAAATACGTATTAACTTAGGGCGATTATAGCGCTGAACAATCATACAAGGCACATTAGCTATAATGACATATATAAAATTAATTATTTTAACGCTTTTTGACGCTTTAAAAAACGCAATAACAGGAAATATGGATAGCAGATGAACCACCTCTGCACGTCTAGTTTCTAATATAAATCGCTGTATATCATTCATATTTTTAGATAAATCGAAAGTCGCTTTACTACTGATATTAGGGTTAAGATTTTGACCGTCT
Organism: Staphylococcus sp. GDY8P54P; assembly: GCF_017892645.1. Lineage (NCBI taxonomy): Bacteria > Bacillati > Bacillota > Bacilli > Caryophanales > Staphylococcaceae > Staphylococcus > Staphylococcus sp. GDY8P54P. The sequence goes on from NZ_JAESLN010000007.1 coordinate 61,607, forward strand.
GGCAAATAATCTTTCCAATATTGCACTTTAACTAATTGTTGCCATAATTGACCCTCTTGTTCAATATTCCAACTTCGAAAATACTTATTATCTTTTTCTAAGAACTTATAACTAATACGAGTACCAAGTTGAGCAATAATCATTTGAACTATAAACCAATATAGCGCAATATATATAATCTTTTTTATCAATTTAATGCTCAGATTTCGCTGTATAGCTTGGGTTATCTTTATTTAAATACCAATTACCAGCTGTTAAATAAGTAGCAAAAGCGCTCCAAAGCATATATGGAACTAGTAAAATGCCAGCAACTTTTTTTACATTGAAAAATTTTACAGTTGTTGTAACTACTGCGCCCAGTAATACAACACTCTCTATCAACGCACTAAAGCGTAATTTATATTTGAAGTATAATATCGACCATAGATAATTCAGGCTTAATTGTGAGTAATAAGCACCTTTCAAAGCCTTACTAGTAGATTTATTAGTCACTAATGCATAAGCTACGCCCATCGTTGTATAAAGTATTGGCCACACAATTGGAAAGACATAGCCGGGTGGTGAAAAAGGTGGTTTAACATTATTTTTATAATCTTTTCTCGCGTTTTTCACTGCAAATTTCCCTATAAATTTACCACCTGTAATTGGTGTTATAACTTTTATAATTGTTTTAATTATCCCGTTTGCTTTCATAGTTGATCCCCTCTTTTTTTGAAAAAGTAACTAGCTATTATATCTAATAGCTATAGTTCGGCATTAGACATGTTATTTTTTCTAGCTAAATACTTTTTCAATCCATATACTTTCAAAACAATTGCACCTGTAATAACAATTGGCAAAATAAACTTCTTCATATTAAAGTATTCTCCTTTATTAGTTTTTTGGCTATTAATCTTGAATTTAAAAAGATTCATTACACTTTTATGAACTTTTGCTTGGGTATACTTATATACCCACCAAGGTAACGTCGGTTCATATTCTTGTAACGCTATGATACATGCGTCACTATTAGGTAATCTTCTAAACTCTAATCTCGCATTACCACCATCTGAATCTAAAGCGAAATCTCCACCAACAATTCGATATAAAATTCTCTCGTTATTAGAAGCTTTAAAATCTTTACTTAATAATAATAAGTCCTTATTTAAACACGGCACACTAATCGTAAAGTTATCTTCGTTAAAATCACTATTAACGACATTTAATGTAATTCTATTTAAAAAATTTGCATATGATTCTGCCAATTGAATCATATTTACATCTTTAGGTAAGACTACCCTTGATATTGCTCTAACATCTTTAATATCGCCCTTACGTGATGACTTCCCTTTCTTCTGTGTCTTAGTTTCTTCTTCCAAGGCATTACGCACACTTTCCTTATAATCAATCTTGCCTATAGAAATGTCCTTCACAATATTTTCATCATTTCTAATCATATCATGAATTAAGCTATCCATTAACGGATAGACCATTTCTTTTGGAACACCTGAAATAAGTTTCACCCAATATTTACTTAGCCAAATGGGAATAATAGGCAAATCTATCGTAGGTAATCGTTTATCTAGTACCTCTGCAGTTTGCTTGAATAGATCTTTATAAGTCATATGACTAGGTCCACCAATATCTATCGATTCGTTCTCATTTGGATTACGCTCTACAATTTTATATAAACCGTCAATCACGTCGTCTATTGCAACTGGCAATGTTGTATTATAAGCCCATTTTGGCAGTAACAGGCCAGGTAATCTATCCACTAATTTTTTTAATATAGGGTAAGAACTTCCTTTAGAGCCTATAATCAAACCCGCTCTTAAAGTACTTACTGGTACACCATATGATCCTAAAATCTGTTCGCACTCTAAACGGCTTCTTAAATGTGGTGATAATTCACTTGTATTAGGTATCAAACCACTCATAAATACAATATGCTGAACTTTGTTATAACTTGCGGCTTTAGCAAAATTATCAGCTAATAATGCATCCATATCTTCAAAGCTCGCCTGCGTCAACTTAGCTGAAGGCATCATAGAATGGACAAGATATATAGCGATATCAATATCCTCCATTACCTCAGTGATTTCATTTAAATCAAACAAGTCAGCTGCCTTCCAAGTAACATTGTGTTCATTTGATTTATTTTCTATATTTCTAGAAATAGCTATAATTTCATAGTTATCTTTTAATTTATTCATTAAGTGACTACCGATATATCCCGAAGCGCCTGTTAATAATATTTTTTTCATATATTTAGCCTCCAAATAGAAAAAGATGAGCAGGTAAACTTTACCTCAGCTCATCTTTAACTTAACGAGCTCACTTGCTCATTATCTTAATTGACAAGAGCTCCAAGTCTCTTATTTAAAATTATACCCTTCTTAAAGCTTTTCAATCTTTATTTATAATAATTAATCAATAAATTTATCAAACCACAAGAATTTGACTAAAAAAGGAATAATCTTACTTGCTTTAATGATGTCACTAGTATAAAAAATTCTTTATCTTTTCCTGTATAATCTGGAATTAGTACCATATTTGCTTTGGTACTATATAATCACTTTCGATTTAATATATATCTTGATATTATTGAAAAGTATTTGAGCAATTTAAGTTTATTTTTACAATGTATCTACTACAACTTTATATTTTAAAAGTCATCATTTCCAATTTTATACATATATTCTTTGGCTCAGGCTGATGTAGATGTATACTTTGCTTCACCGTAATGATTCAATAATTATTTTTGCTCACTGACTTACCGTCTAATAAAAAGAAAACACCATTCGTTTTATGATTAGAAACCCCGTAATATGTTGGATCGTGTAAATCTTTATAATTTTTAGCTAATGCATTTTTAGTAATCTTGTGATTATTAATCTTGAAGTTATCAGCTTTTTGAGATGTTTTAAAATTCTTATCTAGAATAAAATTACTTTGATTTGCTGTATAACCACTGTAACTATAATAAGGTTTCACAGATTCTTGCGCATGTGCTTGAGTGATATTAAATAATTCGGGCGTTACGAAAAAGCCCAAAACTAAACTACTAGCTAAAATAAAGTTAGAAACTTTTTTCATAAAAACCCTCCCCTCATATTTGTCTTACAGGTCACGTTATTACATTAATGTTACAATGTTGCGATAGCATCACATGATAAAATACATTTTTTATTTCTTCTTACACTCATACAAGCAAATTAACTTATGCTTTTCTTAATTTAGAAGCTTATCACTATAGAAAAATTGAAAAGTAAATGTCTGATATGAGCTTATTTAAACAAAGAGCACATAAGCGTTGTCAAGAGAATCATTTGATATACGTCGATTTTAAGTGTAAATATTAAAAAATCGCCTGGAACAAAAGTAATGTTCCAGGCGTGGCTATGATAAGTCTTATAATAGTTTCGCAAGTGCGACCATGACAAATTGTAATGGTAAACGAATGACATGCTGCTTAACACTATCTGTTTCATCTCTTTCATCTTTATAAGAGATGTTCTTACGTGCAGCGTAAATATTTGCAGGAAATACGAGCCAAAGGAATCCTTGTACTACTTTTCTTACGCGTGATCTATTTTTAGCACCGAGTACATAAAAAGCAATTATAAATTCTAATATGCCCGAATACTTAACTATTGCGTGTTTGAAAGGTAAATAGGACGGCACGATTTTTAAAAACATATCTTTATTTTTAAAGTGTGCAACACCACTTTTATAAAACAGTAAACTAAATATGAGTCTTACGATGATATTTTTCATAGTCTTCTGCTATTCTTCAGCGACTTTGACAACTTGTTTACCAAAATTCTCTCCTGTGAATAACTTTCTAAATGCAGAAGGTAAATTATCAAAACCTTCATCTATCGTCACTTCAAATTTAATTTTACCTTCAGACACCCATTGTGCGAGTTGTTCGCTTGCTTCTTTAAAATGATCAGCGAATTGTGCTACTACAAAACCTTGCATCAATGCTTGATTTTTAATCAACGTTCCTTGGATACGTGGTCCAATATCGTCTTTTTCATTATTATATGCTGAAATTGCACCACATACCGGAACGCGTGCAAATCGATTTAAGTGTTTAAACACTTCATCAGAAATTGCGCCGCCTACATTTTCAAAATACACATCAATACCATCTGGTACAGCCGCTTCGAGTTGTTGTGCGAAATCATCTTGTTTATAGTCAATGGCCGCATCAAATCCTAATTCATCTGTTAAATATGTTGTTTTCTGCTTACCACCAGCAATACCGACAACTTTTGCGCCTTTAATCTTAGCAATTTGTCCTACGACAGAGCCTACTGCACCTGATGCAGCTGACACGACAACCGTCTCGCCAGATTGTGGTTGACCAATTTGAAGCAATCCTGTATAGGCCGTCATTCCCGGCATGCCTAAAACACTCAAATATAAATGTAATGGTACATCTTTTGATGGCACAGGGGTCACATCGTCTCCATTCACTGTATTTATCTTTTTCCATGGTAATATGCCTGTGACATAATCGCCGACAGATAGACGTTCATCGTTCGATTGTGTGACTTTTCCAACAATATGACCTTGTAATGGCTCATTCACTTGGAAAGGTTGAACATAACTTTTTGTATCATTCATTCTGCCTCTCATGTAAGGATCTACAGATACATAAATGGATTCTACTTGAACCTCACCTGCATGTGGTTCTCGAGTTTCTATTGTTTCAAATCTAAATACATCGTCTTGAGGGATACTTTGTGGTCGTTTTGCAAGTACAACTTGTTGATTATTCATTTATTATTCCTCCAGATATTTAGTCGTAGCGTCTGATAATGACAAATCACCATTGATGATTTGGAATTCGTGACCTTTTAATGCTTCATCAGTTAACACAGAAACAAGCACTTCTGCTACATCTTCTCTTGTAATAGACGGATTTTGTACATTTTCAAATTGCGCACTCATATTGAATTGTTGCGTTTCATGATCGTTAGTTAATGCGCCTGGATGCACGATGGTATATTTTAAATTTGAATGTCTTAAGTAGTCATCCGCATAATGTTTTGCAATGGTATATGGTTTCAAGTCGCCTGACGCATCAAACGCTTCTCGACGTGAGTCGTACGTTGATACCATAACAAAGTGTTGACGACCGACGTGTTCACTTGCTTTAATTGCTTTCACTGCACCGTCTAAATCTACTATGATTGTTTGATCGTCACCTGTGCTTCCACCAGAACCGACGGAAAAAAGGATTTGATCATACGGTTTAAATAATTCTATTAATTCATCAATAGATTGTTTTGCAACATCAATGTAAGTTGCATCAATACCATCTGCTTTTAAAACTTCAACTTGTTCTTCTTTTCTAACACCGGCAGTAAAATCAACATCTCGTGCTTTCAGTTTACGTATAAGATGTTGACCGACGCCACCATTAGCGCCAATAATTAATGATTTCATGTGTATCGCTCCTTTATGAAATTATTGATTAGCTAAGATTTTTAAAGCACGTTCAGCAACAGCATGTCCTGATTGAGGATTTTGACCAGTCACAATGCGACCATCTACGACTGCGAAATTGCTCCAGTCATCCTCTTTTTTAAAATGTGCACCGTTACTAATAAATTCGTCTTCTAATAAATATGGCATGTATTCAGTTGTACCATTTGCTTGTTCTTCACTATTTGTAAAACCAGTCACGTCTTTATGACGAACGAGGTAATCGCCATTTTCTTTAATATCGAGTAGACCAGCCGCACCATGACATACAGAAGAGAGAACGCCTTGATTATTGTAAATACTTAACGCAATGTCGTTAAGTTCTTTGTTATTTCTAAAATCCCAAATCGCACCATGTCCACCTGCAAAGTAAATGGCTTGATAGTCGCTAGGATTAACCTCTTTTGGAGATAATGTTTGTCCAAATTTATTCATATAATCATGATCCGTGTAGTATTCCCAGTCCTCAGCTCCCATCATTTCAGGGCTAAGACTGATAGGATCAAGAGGCACATATCCACCGTTCGGACTTACGAAATCAACATCATAACCTGCGTCATAGAAATCTTTCGCAAAGTGCGTAACCTCTGAGAACCACGCACCCGTAAGTCTGTCTAAATTATCGTATTTCGCAATGTTTGTTACAACAATTAAAGCTTTTTTCATTGTATTTCCTCCTCATTCATGTTTATATAGAGTACAATATCAGTTAAACCTTGGTTTAAGAGAAAGGATATGCTTACATGAAACAATATTACATTGAATATGTCTCAGATTATTGCAATATACCTAAAAGCAAACTGCGTTATTACGAGAAAAAGAATATCTTGAAACACATCGACAGAGATAGCAATAACAAGCGTTTATACACAGACGACGATATCGAAATGATTAAATTTATCCAGTGCCTAAGCAATTTGAATATGCCATTAAAAGAAATCCGAAAAAACACAGATATGCTTTATCAAAACCAAATAGATGTCCCAAGCGTGTTACGCGCACACCTAAAATTCTTGAATGAACAACGGAATTTGATCAGTACACATATCGACTTAATTGAACAAAAATTACAAACTGCCATGACCGAGTGACGAGGGAAAAGGGGTGTGTGAATTAAAAGAACGATAAGAAGAGTGTGGAGGGATAGTGAATGAATAAGCATAAAGAAATTGTAGATTTTAAAGGTTGAGTGCGTAGATAAAGGCGATAGGTGAATAGGCAAAGCTGGAATGAGTTTTTCTTCATTTACATAAGTTTCAATAAGTTCAGCATAGCCTGTCTTTTTTGCTTTTTCTACTAAGTAATAAGTCGCCATTAACATTTCTAAAAATATTGGGAATGACGTTTCCCTTTGTTGCATATAATCTAAATAACTGGATACGGTCTGAATGCCAAATTTATAATATTTCTCTTGTGGGTCAATTTGTATCAATTCATTTGTACAATATCCTAACCAGTGATCATGATATTTCCAGTATTTTTTCTCTATAAACATTTCAAATAACATTTTGACAGTATTCAACAATTACATTCTTAGCTATCCCACAAACATTTTTTAAATATATAAAATTTTTGTTTTTCCCTATATAATGTGCTTTAGCTTTATCATTTGTTACTAAAGATGACTCATTACTAAAGTTAAAGATATCTATCTGTATGCTATTCTTTACAAAGTCCTCACTTAATTCCTATGAATATTTAGTGCTATCAAACAAAAATAGTAGGGTGTTTGAAATTCTTTTATGCTCTTCAGCTTTACCGTTATAATACATATTCGTCAAAAATGTAAGTATGGAAATCACCAAAGAAAATCCTGACATATACTTTGCTGATTCTGGCTTAATAAGCATGAAAACCATTAATAAGATTAAAAATATAATGACTTGGGTATTTTATTATCACAACATAGCCCTTCATTTTTTACATACTTTACACGATTTAATGTATACATTAGTAAGAGAATTAACCCATTCTTATGAAGTTAAATTAGAATTAGGTTTTAAAAGAGAACTAGTAGCTAAATTAAAGTCTTCTGACAATGAAACTTTTAACAAATTAGGGAATATACTTAATAAAAACAGTCCTATTCGTACCGTAAAGTATAGAGATGAATATACTCATAACATAACTCCATACCGATTAAATAGCCATCCCGAGAAAGATGATTATGGAAATGCTTTTTTTAAAGCTAATAAACCAATGATTAATGATATTGAGGAAGCTATAAAAGACATAGAGTCAGATTTGGAAAAACTGCAAAAAAAGGCTAAGCATATTAAAACAGCACTTACCATCTTATAGTAGTTATACCATTCTAAATTCACCCAAAAACATTAAAATTTTATAGAAATGGATGATTAGTATGATAAAGAACAAATGGAAAATAGAATTATGGTTTCAGAAATTCAACTATTTTATACATAAAATCAGCAATGAGTTTGAGCCAGAAAGCATCATATTTGATAAAAATAACTTAATTAAAGGAAGATCATTACCTAATGAAACAGTTTATATTAGTTACTTCGTAAATCAACCAGATCAAATTATTGAACAACATACAGTGAAATCAAATTCAAACGGTATCTTTACTGACAATGTCCCAAATATATATCAATCAGAAATTTTTAAAAATGATAAATTATCATTTTTTATAGATAGTCAAAGTAAAATCGATATTGATGATATATCACAAGAAATCGTTGAAGAAGGCTCTTCCGTTCTCCTATCCTTAGATTTAAAAACAATAGAATCATACTTTGATGAATTCTTACTTGCCATTTCAGACAAAACAGAATTTGCTAAACAAACTGCTGAAAATGTAAGAAGACAAATAATGGGTGAGATAAATCTTAAAAAATGGGATATTCAAATTAAAATGAATAAAAACAAAGATAAATTAAATTCATCTTCAGAATTCAACAAACTTAAAAATGAAATTATAAAGAACCATCAAGACTTAACTGCAGAATCATATAATGACATTTTAATAAGTGATTTCTTAACTAAATATCTTGTATATAAAGAAAAGCAGGACTCCTATCTGGAAAAAGGCATATTAAGTCAAAATAAGTCAAACTATTTTATAAAATTAATTAATAAAAACTTAATTAAACAACGAAAAAGCGCCTCCCAATATTTTGAGATTGCAAATAGTATTAAACCGTCAACTCATAAAAATGGTTCTTTAGAACAATCTGACAATATCGATCAATTCAGACAAGCTGCTATTGGTGTTTCACTTTATTTATACGATAAAAATGACCCTTACTTTAAATTTATTCGCAGCATTGCAAATGAAAGCTTGCGCAGAAAAACAATAACTGTTGATGACATTATACAGTCAAAAGAAAAAATTGATGAATTCATGGAGGAGGAAAATCTAATCAGTTATAATGAACTCTATTATAAGACAACTATTGAAGATACATTTCATTTTACCCTATTTACTGCTATTTCAGATTTATTAGACGAACTAGTTCAAACTGTGAGTACCATAATGCAAAAAGCAACAGAGCAAGACATACTAGTATCTTTACATATAATAAGTAATCTTAAACAGGACTTAAAAAGTTGGATTGAAAAATACGATCAAAAATCACAACATATAGAAAATTTAATTAATGGCTATGCTAGAAATTCAAATCTAAAATCGGTAATTGCTGAAACCATTCAAATGAATCGCAAGCTAACTTCAACTATTGAAAGTGAACTACTTTCAACACTTGCTGACTATGACATAAGCACATTTTATAGTAGATATGGTTTGACCTCTAATCCTAACGATTTTCGTGATACATTAATGACTCAACTTATTAGTAAATTTTATGAATCACGTTTTAAAAACAGTAAAAAGCATAGAAATATTTATTTTTAATAAATTAATTGCCTATCGAATACATGTATTCGATAGGTATTTTTTCTTTTAAATCCCTTTATATCAATGTCCTAAAATTCCCCTTGAAAATTTGAAACTAAGCCTACTTGTGAGGGATTAGTATGTAATTACATCAAATTTGATGATTTTAATTATTAGGAGGAATTTTATATGAGCAAAAAAAGTTATTGCTTTCTTTTGTTAAAAAGACGCGCTTGTGGTGTTGCTTTTAATTTAGCAATTGGTAAAGATTTTACGTTTAACGATTTAAATTTGGCGTCCAACGTTACATGTTCAACTGACGTACAACAAGATGTTGGTCGCTGGTTTGCATACTTTGTAAAGAACATGCCAAATGTCCCATTTGTCATTATTGGTAAGAATAGCAACGGGAACTTAGTTTATCGTAAGACAGGACCTAATCCAATGCTTCACAAACATAACTGGAAAGGTGGTAACAACTAATGACTAACAACATCTTCGAGCAATATCCATACTGGTTAGATTCAACTGCATGGTATGAACTTATTCGAGCAAAAAACAAAAATGACGAAGATAAGATAATTCGTTTATCTAGTCCAATCATCATAGAAAACAAATTTCTCGACCCTACTACAGGGGTTGAGAAATTGACTATCACGGATGGCAAAAATATTGAACGTATTGAAACGTCAGATATTCTAACGACACAAAAGTTACCTAGACTGGTTATGTTTGGGTTCAGCATCAATGAAAAGTACATTAAATCGCTAGGTAATGCACTACAATTAATGCGTCAATCACTGCCTATTTCTACATTGTATACAGGTGTAGGTGTCTTAAGTACTGATGAAGGTACTGTCATTTCACTAGATGAACCATATCTTTCAAAAGACATCGAGCAGTCTCAGGCTGATGAAATCATTTGTGAAACAAAGTATGACTTACAACCTAAAGGTACATTTGAAGGCTGGTGGCAAATGTATCTTGATGAAGTAAAAGGAAACTTGTTACTGGAGCTTGCTGTGATATTTGGTGTTTCTTCATTAGTGACTGCGTTCTTAAAAACAAAGCATGAAGTTGAATTCGCAGGTACCATTTTCTCATTTATGGGAAATTCCAGCACAGGTAAATCAACTGCCGCGGCATTAGGAGTCTCAATTGCAGGCAACCCATCTAAAGGTGACCAGACATTATTCAGAGGGTGGAACGGCACTCGTAATGCAATTGAAGGATACTTAAGTAACAACTTTGGTGTTCCTATTGTCTTAGACGAATTATCAGCAGCGACCTTTAAAGATACCAATGGTTTGCTTTATTCCCTAGCAGAGGGGCAAGGTCGTCTACGTGCTAATCGAGAGGGAAATGTAAAAAATCCTCACCACTTTGGATCTAGTGTGATCAGTACAGCAGAACACACTATTTTCAAAGATGCTAGTGCAAATGATGGTTTGAGAGCAAGATGCATCGAAATTTCTGATGTCTTTACAACAAGTGCTGACAATGCGGACGCCATTAAAAAAGGAACATCAAAAAACTACGGACACGTAATGCCGTTAGTAGCTGAATATCTTCTAAATCGTGAATATGAAGTAATCAAGTGGTTTCATAGAGAACACGATTGGTTCAAAACACAACTTAACAATGAAACAAACAATGTAGGCATACGTATGTTCAAGCGCTACGCCACCATTATGGCATCAGCAAGAATATTAGTACGTGTAATTGCGACACCCATAGATTTGGATGCAGTTAGAGAGTATCTAGTTAGTTATCATGTAGATTCCGTAAGTGAACGCAGTTTGGCAGCCAAGGCGATTGATAGTGTGGTTCAGTTCGTGGCACGCAATCGTAGTAAGTTTGCGGAAAATGAAAAACTCTCCACAATGATTGAAAATTATGGCCTTATTGAGCTGAAAGACGATCACATCCAAGTCAAGATGCTTAAAGATGTTTTTAAACATATGCTAGAAGAAAACCAATATCAAGATGTAAAAAATGTAATAGATAGTTTAAGATCAGAAGGATATATCCAGATGGATTCCGATCGGATAGCCATCAAACGTAGTGTCAAAGATACTCAAGGAAAACCTAGGAGTATTGTATTCTATCATCTTAAATTGGATAAAGAACTTGCCCCTATTTTCGGCTTAAGCTCAAATTCAGAACCATTCACACTACCGCACTTTGATGGGAATACAAATCCAAATTTGCTTAATGACTTTGTTAATCAAGCCAGAGAAAAAGAAGCAAGTGACGATTTAGAACTATAAATTTGAATGTTATACCGCTACAACGCTCTATGCGTTGTAGCTCATTAAATCAACCGGAGGAATTAACTATGAATGTAATTGTATTAGCACATAATATTACAGATGAAAGAGAAGCCTACTTAGACGAACCTATTGATACTGTAAGAGCATATTGTAAAGAACATGGTTATAAAATCATAAAAGATTATAACGACGATAACCAATTGATAAATGATATTAAACTGAAGCACGTCAAACCTAAACATATTGTCTTTTGGGGCATTTATGAAGATTATCCTAAATTGGTCAGACTCTGCTCAACACGAGGTATCGAACTCATTCCAACGTTTCCAATATTGGTATAACACTTTTACTACTATCAAAGTTAATTGGGAGGAATAATATGGACGAATTAATCACATTACTCGCTGATTTAGTGATTGAAGAAATCAATCACGCTGATGACTAATAATAACGCCCAACACCTGATTGGTGTTGGGCTTATGTGTAAATTCATTCATAAATATATATTATCACTGTGGAAGGAGGAAACAGGATGAAACAAGCAATGGGTTACTTACGTCAAAGTACAACAAAACAACAATCACTCCCGGCACAGAAACAAGCCATCAAGACATTAGCTGAAAAACACAATATTCAACACATCACCTTTTATAGCGATAAGCAATCAGGACGCACTGATAAGCGAAACGGTTACCAGCAAATTACTGAACTGATTCAACAAGGACAATGTGACGTACTATGTTGCTATCGTCTGAATCGACTTCATCGTAATCTAAAAAATGCATTAAAACTCATGAAATTGTGTCAAACGTATCATGTTCATATCTTAAGCGTTCATGATGGCTACTTCGACATGGATAAAGCATTCGATCGGCTCAAACTCAATATTTTCATCAGCTTGGCCGAACTAGAATCTGATAATATAGGCGAACAAGTCAAAAATGGAATCAAAGAAAAAGCGAAACAAGGTAAAATGATTACAACACATGCACCCTTTGGGTATCACTATCATAATGGTACTTTCACAATAGACACAGTAAAAGCACCAACAATAAAAGCTGTGTTCAATTATTACCTTCAAGGTTATGGTTATAAAAAAATTGCGCAATACTTAGAAGCTGATAATAAATTCATTAATCGCAAACCCTATCAAGTGCGTAATATTATCCTTAACCCTAATTACTGTGGCCGTGTTATCAATCAATACGGACAATATGAAAACATGTTCCCAGCTATTGTCAGTACAACGATATACGAAGAAGCTCAAGTTACCCGAACTCAGAAACAAGTAAAACGTAAGCCGTCAGAAAATCAACTCAAACAAAAAATCAAATGTCCTTATTGTCATTCGACACTCACAAACATGACTGTCCGAAAACCAGATCATTCATTGCGTTACTATGTCTGTCCGCAAAATATGAATAACGCTCGCTTTGTTTGTGAATTTAAAGGAATCAACGCACAAGAATTAGAAACCAGTGTTTTAGCGACTTGTCAGGACTTCTTTCAAAATCAACAGCTCTATTCAAAAATAAACCATACTATTCAACAACGACTCAAAACACAAAGAGATGTAGAAACTAAAACTACACTCAATCACGAGCAGCTGATAGAAAAATTAGCCCAAGGCAAAATTGATGCAGAAACGTTCAGAGAACAAACGCAATCATTACATCAACAATCAAAACCTATATCATCAATCAGTGCGTATCAAATTCGAAAAGCTTTCCAAAACATCATTCAACAACGTTTCACACTAAACATGTTGTACCCCTATATTGATGAAATTAATATTTCTAAAAATAAAAGCCTCGCTGGCATCTATTTCAAAAACGAACCACTGAATATTGTAAAGCAGACTATGAAATGATCAATTGTATAATTAAAGAAAGGATAGATTATAATGGATAAAATGAAGAAAAAGCTTGTAGGAGGCTACATTCGCGTATCCACAGAGAGACAAGTAGAGGGTTATAGCATTGAGGGACAAATTACACAAATAGAGCAATATTGCAAATTTAACGGCTATGAACTCGTTGATATATATGCAGATCGGGGTATATCAGGAAAATCTATGAACCGTCCTGAATTACAGCGCATGTTAAATGATGCTAAAAATGGAAAATTAGACTGTGTTATGGTTTATAAAACAAATCGTTTGGCACGTAATACTTCCGATTTACTTACAATCGTCGAAGAACTTCATCGTCAAAATGTTGAATTTTTTAGCTTGTCTGAACGCATGGAAGTCAAAAATTCAACAGGTAAGTTAATGCTCCAGATACTTGCAAGTTTTTCCGAATTTGAAAGAAATACAATTTTAGAGAACATTTACACCGGACAACGTCAAAGAGCTTTAGAGGGCTATTATCAAGGCAATCTTCCATTAGGATATAATAACATACCTGATAATAAAAAAGAATTAATGATTAATCAACATGAAGCTAACATCGTTAAATATATCTTTGAATCTTATGCCAAAGGTCATGGTTATCGTAAAATAGCCAATGCACTCAATCACAAAGGCTATGTGACTAAAAAAGGCAATCCATTTAGTATTTCAGCTGTTACTTATATTCTCTCAAACCCATTCTATATTGGTAAAATTCAATTTGCGAAGTACAAAGATTGGAATGAAAAGCGTCGTAAAGGACTGAATGATAAACCTATTATAGCTGATGGTAAACACCCTCCTATTATTAGTCAAGAATTATGGGATAAAGTCCAATCACGCAAAAAACAGGTCAGTCAAAAACCTCAAGTTCATGGAAAAGGAACCAATCTATTAACAGGTATTATTCACTGCCCACAATGTGGTGCACCAATGGCAGCTAGTAACACAACGAACACATTGAAAGATGGTACTAAGAAGCGAATACGCTATTATTCTTGTAGTAACTTTCGAAACAAAGGCTCAAAAGTATGTTCTGCGAATAGCGTTAGAGCTGATGTGATTGAAAAATACGTCATGGATCAAATACTCGAAATTGTCAAAAGTGATAAAGTTCTCACACAAGTTGTCGAACGTGTTAATCAAGATAGTCAAATTGGTATGGATGCACTTAACCATGATATCGCATATAAGCAACAACAATTTGATGAAATAAACACTAAACTAAAAAATCTAATTCAAACCATCGAAGATAATCCAGACTTAACATCTGCACTCAAACCAACCATTCATCAATATGAAACACAACTCAATGACATTACAAATCAAATGAATCAACTCAAGCACCAACAAAATCAAGAGAAACCATCTTACGATACGAAACAAATCGCTGTCCTATTACAACGAATCTTTCAAAATATAGAATCCATGGATAAATCACAGCTCAAAGCTTTGTACCTAACGGTTATTGACCGTATTGACATTCGTAAAGATGAGAATCATAAAAAGCAATTCTACGTTACACTAAAACTTAATAATGAAATTATTAAACAACTTTTCAATAATAATAATCTAGACGAAGTGCTCCTCAGCACTTCGTCTTTATTTTTGCCTCAAACACTCTTTCTTCAAATCTAATATCTATGTACTGTCCTTTCGTCATTCAATAACACCTATCTAATAAACATCTTCAGCAACCTAAGCAGTCATAACTCAATGTGAAGCTTATATTGATATGACGAAAGAACATCCCAAAATAAAATGTAAGTGGGATAGTAACGGGATTGGCTAACTTCATGTAGGAGAAGGATTACGCAAGCGTAATCCCAAAATCCCGTTATTATTTATAAATAAATAATATAAAAAAAAAGTAACTCGTAATAACACCACCAAATCCAAATGATATATAAATATATAGCTATATTTCCCGAGAAATGAGCGGGATAACGGGATTTCCTTGTCATATCAACAATTGTGACGACTTTCGATTGGGATCTTTTCTGTATTTCAGTGGGATTTCCTGGCGAAACAAATGGTATTTCAAACTTATATTATCAAAATGATGTATCACATGCATACATCCATCAAATACATTAGGAGGTCATAACAATGACACTAGAACAACAACTCAAGCACTATATAACCAACTTATTCAATCTGCCAAGGGATGAAAAATGGGAATGTGAATCCATCGAAGAAATCGCTGATGATATTCTACCTGAACAATACGTAAGACTTGGTCCACTTAGTAATAAAATACTACAGACTAATACCTACTACTCTGACACACTTCACGAAAGTAATATCTATCCCTTCATTCTCTATTATCAGAAACAACTCATAGCTATCGGTTATATTGATGAAAATCACGATATGGATTTCTTATATCTACACAACACTATCATGCCCCTTTTGGATCAACGATACTTACTAACAGGAGGACAATAATATGCATAAATACATCAAAATTACACAACTCGTCATTACAATTCTTAGTGAAATTATCATTTGGATGAAAGAATCAGAACGAAAGGAAAACGCTTATGAATAGATATATAACACGTGGTATCGCCAACAACTTACCTATTAACTTACAACACCAATTATGGCAACTCGTTTCTGAGCGAGAACAAGAACAAACCAAAGATAATACTTCAGTAGATTATTTTCATATATTCCAGTTTAATAAACATCGCAATCAATTATATATCAAACACAAACAAGAACGACCAGCGTATGTGAAAACTCAAAAGGCAAATATCAATCAACCTATCAATATCAATAAGGTCTACATTATTCGTGAAGATGATGTAGGCCTTTCTTATTATGTCATGTTATTACCAGAAGAATACTAGAGGAGTGAATATTACATGAAAACAATAAAAAATACATTAGAAACTGAAGCCATATTCAGTGATGAC